>CANRJU010000124.1 GCA_947631075.1 uncultured Lachnospiraceae bacterium | reverse complement strand
GACCGGGCGCTTGGCGCGCCTCCCTAATGAGCATGCAGCCCGACAGGGCAAAATGCGAATGAAGGGAGCGATTGCGAGAGCAATCGGCTTTTACAATACAGAAAGCAAAGCCATGCGCACGGGCACATCGCATGCTTGCATGCGGATGGGACCGGGCGCTTGGCGCGCCTCCCTAATGAGCATGCAGCCCGACAGGGCAAAATGCGAATGAAGGGAGCGATTGCGAACGCAATCGGCTTTTACAATACAGGAAGCAACGCTAAAGGGAGGTACTTATGTTTCGGTTATGGGGAAAACTTTTTAAAGACGGCCGTCTCTTACAGGACATGGTATACGAGGACGGCAGCGCGTCCCTGAGCCGCACCCAAAAGGTATTTGCCGGACTGCGCCAGCTCTGCCTTTCTTTTGACCTGCAGGAGCCTCTCTGGCTGGACGCGAACATCCGCGAGTTCCAGCAGAGGGACAAGACCCGCTTCCATCAGGACAACTTTATCGAGCAGATTGAATTTGACTACCTTGAAATTCATGTCATCGAGGAAGATAATACTTTATAATAGTAGGAGGACACTATGTCAACAAGTAAAGAAACCTTAAAGCAGAATATGATCGCCTGGTACCCCTTCGACGACACCAACGACGTCGGACGGGATGCCTCGGGACACGGCAACACGGCGGTGGCCATCGGCGCGAGGCGCCCGGTCGTCCAGACGGTACGGGGAAGAAAGGCCGCCGTTTTCCACGGCGGCGAGTACGGAAGCTCTTATCTGGAGCTGCCGGTCGATCTTCTCACCGACGTCAGCGACAACAGCGGCTTCACCGTCTCCACCTGGGTGTGCTGCAGCAAGTCCATCAGCGTGTGGGAGCGTATTTTCGACTTCGGCCGTAACATGCACGGCCCGTATCTGTTTCTGACCCGTTCGGTCCGCGGCGTGTGCTTCGCCGGCACGGACCTGTTTGCCGACGCCAATCTCGCGAGCCCCTTGGACGAGTGGGTCCATGTGGCCATGACCGTGACCGGCACCGAGGGCGGCACACTCAGCAGCGCCGGTCCCCGCGTCTATTTTAACGGGGAACTGGTGGCGGACGGCTTTATCAGCCAGACCTCCAGCGGCACCTACAAAAAGCTGCGCGAATGGTTCGCAACACTCGACAACAACGACAACTACTGCCGGAATTACATCGGGCACTCCCAGTTCATGGCCGACCCCGATTTTAACGGCGCGCTCTCCGATTTCCGCATCTACAACCGGGCGCTCTCCGAGCACGAGATTACCTCGCTCATGTGCGAGTCCCTGTCAGAGGCGGACATCCTGCGCCTGGCCAAAAATAAATACCTGCCCGCTCCCGCCAAGATCATCACCAACGACCTCAATCTCCCCACCAGCCTGATGGAGGGGCGCGTCAAGGTGAACTGGAGCAGCAAGCCCACCGGGCTCATCGACCAGGACGGCAAGGTGACCCCCGCGGCCAACCCGGCCGGCGTCTACATCAAGGCGGAGCTCGTCTGCGGCAAGAGCCGCGCGGAGAAGAATTTCGGCGCGACGGTGATGCCGGAGTTCGTCGCTCCCCACGAGCTGAAGATTCACGGCAATAAAGAAGTCCTCGACATCAGCAAGACGCTCTACGGCCTGTTTTTCGAGGATATCAACAACGCCGCGGACGGCGGCATTTACGCCGAGATGATCAACAACCGCTCTTTTGAGGATTTCAACTATAAAGTATACGACGCCCGCAGCGGGGAAAACGGCATTTCCTCCGGGCGCAACCACCATCCTCTCCGCTTCTGGTTCGGGGATTTAAAAAATGTCAAGGTACATAAACAGGGCGGCTTAAACGAGCATTTCCACCTGTCCGACCCGGACGCCAACGCCTACTATGTGGAGGTGCCAGACGGCGCGAAGCTGTATAACCGCGGCTTCTGCGACAACACGGAAAATTATTCCATGAACATCCGCGCCGAGGAGCACTACCAGTTCACGATCTGGGCCAAGGCGGACGCGGACGCGACGATTTCCGTGACCCTTTTGGACAGCACGACCGCCCCGGCGAGCAACACGGTGAAAATAGCGGTCAGCGGCAAGACGGGCTGGCAGAAATACACGGCGGAGAAGCTCACCGCCACCCGCACGGTGATGGGACAGATCCTGCTCTCCTTCGAGGGGAAGGTCTGCATCGACATGGTTTCCCTCATGCCGGACAACGTATGGGGCGCCAGCGAGGAGGAGCTCTCCTTCACCGCCCACACAAACTTTGTAAACAACGATAATTACCGCCTGCGCCGGGATCTGGTCGAGGCTCTTGTCGACCTCCACCCCACGTTCCTTCGCTTTCCGGGCGGCTGTATTTCCGAGGGCTCCGACATCTGGGACAACGTGTACGACTGGAAGGATTCCGTGGGACCGGTGGAGACCCGCAAGGAAAATTATAACGTGTGGGGCTACACCATGACGCTGGGCCTCGGCTACATGGAGTATTTCCAGCTGGCGGAGGATCTGGGCGCGGAGCCGCTCCCGGTCATGGCCTGCGGCGTGCTGTGCCAGGCCCGCTCGGATTACGCCAATCCGGCCGGCGGCTCTTTGCAGGAAAAATACATACACAACTTTATCGATCTGATTGATTTTGCCATCAGCACCGATTTTGCCAATAACAAATGGGCGGCTCTCCGCCGGGATATGGGCCACGAGGCGCCGTTCCCGCTGCATTTTCTGGGCGTGGGCAACGAGAACTGGGGCACGGAATTTTTCGCCAGCTTCGAGACGTTCCATCACGCCATTGAGGAGCACATGAACAGCGTCTATCCGGGATACGATCTCCAGATCATATCCACCGTGGGCGCCCAGGCCGACGACGACGCCTACCAGGACGGCTGGAAGTTCCTGTCCGGCTACATGAAGGGCGGCGACACCATCCGCTTCACGGACGGCAAGGAGAGCTTCAGCCAGGACGTCACCTGGTATGAGCACCGCAAAAATTACATGGATACCATCGTAGACGAGCACTACTACCGCTCCAACGAGTATCTTCTGGAAAATGTGGACCGCTACAATTATTATTACCGTCCTTATGAAAATGGAAAGCTGGTGGAGGATCAGGTGTCCAAGGTCTTTGTAGGAGAGTACGCCTCCAGTGAGAAAAATACGCTGGCCGGCGCGGTGGCGGAAGCTGCTATGATGACCGGCTTTGAGCGCAACTCCGACGTGGTGCGCCTGGCCGCTACAGCTCCGCTCTTTAATAAGGTAAACAACGACGGAACCTACCGCTGGACGCCGGACGCCATCTGGTTCGACAATGAATCCGTATGGCGCACGCCCAACTACTATGTGCAGCAGATTTTCGCCGAAAATATCGGGACCAAGCTGCTCAGCACCAGCTACCGCACCTATATCGACGGCGAGCGGCACAAGTACACGCCGAGAGGCGGCGTGAGCATTGCCGTCACCGAGGGCGAAATTGTCCTCAAAAAGCTGATCATCACTTCCAATATGAATGATGAGACCTGGCTGGAGCAGGATTTTACCCAGGAACTGAATGAGCTTCTCCTGCCCATCTGGCCGGACGACGAGATCAAGCGGGTAGACGGCGGCATTTTGATATCCAGTGACTCACAGGCCCGCCACGGCTTTTTCGTGGACGACCCGACCTGGTTCAACTACACCGTGCAGCTCTTAGTGGAAAAGCGCACCGAGGACGCCGAGATTCTTCTGGGAACCGGCGTACACGGCCTGACGAACCACACCTTCAAGACGGAGCGCCTCTCCTCTCATGAGTACTGCGTGGGATACGGAAAATACGGCACCGGCCTCCGGGTCATCAAGGAAGGCAAGGAGGGCTACCGCATGGGCGACTACTCCTCCAGCGTTTTCGCCGGCAACTTCCGCGCCTGCTACGACGAGCCGGTACCGGCGGGCCACGATTATATGATCAGCGTCAACTACGGCGGCATTGAGGACAATACCATCTCCTGTTACTACACCGACGAGACGGAGGAAATCAAGGGCAAGCTGTTCTGCCGCCTGGCCGCTTACACCCATGACATTTACCACTCAGTCACAGCCGACGACGAGCAGGTCTACATCAAGCTGGTCAACGTGGAGGATTTCAGCAAGCACTTAAAAGTGAAGCTGGAGCACATGAACATCCACGACCAGGCAAGGCTGATTACCCTGACGGGCAGCTCCGAGCTGGTACATATGCAGAACGTCAACACCAAAAATAAAGAGCGGATCACGCCGGTGACCACCCAGATTCCGGTTTCCAAGACCGGATTTGAGATTATCATGCCGGCCAATTCCGTCAACATCGTCATATTGAAAAAGGCGATGAAACAGGTGATCTGATAAAATTAAATATGATTTGAGATGCGTTAAAAGGCCATGTTTTCCGCGGATGCGGATACATGGCCTTTTTCTGGCAACTATATTTTATGTGTCGAGTCGCTATGTTTTATTTCTTGTTGCCAGGTTTTATAGACTGTATATTACTTTGCCATATTGGTCATACTTATAGAAAAATATGGATGTTAAAGGAGTGGAACAGCTATGACAGCAATCGTAGATGAGAACACCTGTATTGCCTGCGGCCTGTGCGTGTCCGCCTGCAATGAGGTATATGATTTTGGAGACGACGGAAAGGCCCACGCCGTGACCGACCCGGTTCCAGCCGAATGCGAGGAGACCGCGAGGGAGGCGGCGGAAAACTGCCCGGTAGAAGCCATTACCGTTACTGACTGATATTCAGCTTTTCATAGGATAAATTTTTATAGGATAAGATTTTACAGGATAAGAACAGAGCTGCCGCACATGTTATTGGGATGTGTGACAGCTCTGATGTTTTTCTATCCTTTCTTTTCACTATTGAATCTTTTCAAAAAGCGGTCTGCATACCGGGTAAATCTCCTTGAACTGCCGGTAGCGCGCCTCGTATTTTTCCGCCAGCGCTGGATCGGGTTCCACTGTATCAATCACCTTTACCAGCTTTTCCGCGGCCGCTTCCACGCTGTCAAATTCCCCGCACGCTACAGCCGCCAGCATGGCGCCTCCCAGGCCCGGCCCCTCCTCGCTCTCGATCACATCGACTTTTATGTGTAACACATTGGCAATAATCTTCTTCCAGAGCGGGCTCTTTGCGCCGCCGCCGCAGATTTTCGTCCTCTCAATCCGAATCCCCAGGGACTTCGCCACTTCCAGGGAATCCCGCAGGGCAAACGCCACCCCTTCCAAGACTGCCTGGGTCATATCGGCGCGGCTGGTATCCATCGTCATTCCGATGAAAACGCCCCGCGCGTTGGGGTCGTTGTGGGGAGAGCGCTCTCCCATGAGGTAAGGCAGGAAAAAGACGTGATTCTCCCCCAGCCGGTCGATCCGCGCCTGCTCCCCGGCGTAATCCCGCGTGCCGATGATATCGTCCATCCACCACTTGTTGCAGGACGCGGCGCTCAGCATACAGCCCATCAGGTGGTAATGCCCGTCCGCGTGCGCAAACGCGTGAAGGGCATTGTTCTGATCCATTCCGAACTTTGTAGAGGAGATAAAAATCGTTCCGCTTGTCCCCAGTGAAATGTTGCACCGGCCATCTCCCACTGTTCCGGTCCCCACCGCGGCCGCCGCATTGTCACCGGCCCCGGCCACCACTTTTACGCTCTCCGGGATTCCAAGCTCCTCCGCGATCTCCGGCAGCACCGTGCCGACGGCCTCATAGGACTCATAGACCTCTGCCAGCTGCTCCCGCCGTATGCCGCAGATCTCAAGCATTTCCTCGGACCAGCAGCGGTTTTTCACATCAAAAAGCAGCATCCCCGAAGCGTCCGACACATCCGTGCAGTGCACGCCAGACAAGCGGTACGCGATGTAGTCCTTGGGAAGCATGATCTTTTCGATTCTGGCGAAATTCTCCGGCTCCCTGTTTTTCACCCACAAAATCTTCGGCGCCGTAAATCCGGCAAATGATATGTTGGCCGTGTACTCGGCCAGCTTCTGCCTCCCGATCACCTGATTCAAATAGTCGCACTCCTCGGCAGAACGCCAGTCATTCCACAAAATAGCGGGACGAATCACCCGGTCCTCCCCATCGAGAATCACCAGCCCGTGCATCTGGCCGCCAAAGCTGATCCCCGCGACCTGGCTCTTGTCGCAGTCCGCCAATAATTCACGCACCCCTTCCATGGTCCTGTCAAACCAGTCCTCCGGGTTCTGCTCCGACCACCCCGGATGCGGGAAAAAGATCGGATACTCTTTAGACACGATCCTGTGAATCTTCCCGCTTCCATCCATCAGCAATAGCTTTACCGCCGATGTTCCCAAATCCACTCCAATATAAAGCATGCTATACCTCATTTCCGCGCAAACATAGTTTGCTCAAACATCTTGTCGCACTATACATTCTTTACTCGCTGAACCACACATCCATTTCCGCCCTCTCCGGCACTTCAAACAGGGACATAAATTTAGCTTCCAGGTTCTCATCTAAATAATAGGCAGTCGTTTCTCCCGATGTCACCATCCGATTCCGCTTTTCAATGCGTTCTCTCCACACAGCATCGCGGATGTCTATGTAGTGAAATTCGCACTCTACATTTTTGCTCTTGTAAAACTCTCGTGCCCCGGCTCTCTTTTTCCTTGTCCAAAATCCCCAGTCAAGAATTACGCTCGTGCCGCTCTCAACAATTTCAAGAGATTTTTCAAACAGATACTTCTGTATCCGCTCAGTGTATTCATCGTGCTTTTCGCCGGCATACAATCCAAATAGCGAAAGCATGATCTCATCGACAGACAATATGACCGCCTTGTTCTCCACACGCAGCCGCTTTGCGTACACGCTTTTTCCACAGCATATTTTTCCACAGATGAGAAAAACCTTTGCCATATCAATTTTCTCCCCTGATACTATTATTTTTTCTTTATTTTCACTGTCTTTTTCTGTCCCTTATTTTTGAACAGCTTTTTGTACGCCTTCACCTGGGAGGCCAGTACACAGATCACGCATTTTTTATGGATATTTTTCAGCGCGCTTTTTCCCACTTTTTTAATTTTTTTAGAAGAAATAATAATTTTCTTCAGCTTGCCGCAGCCCGCGAAGGCGCTGGCGCCGATGGAGCGGACGTTGGCTCCGATTTTTACTTTAGTGAGCTTTTTGCAGCCGGAAAATGCCTTTTTGCCGATTCCCGTGATTGTGTAGACCGCGCCGTCATGCTTCACGGTCTTTCCCACCGATGCCGATTTCAAAGACTTTTTGGCAGGTCCGGCGATCTCCGCCTTGCCGGTTCCGTCAACGGCCTTCGCGGTAATTCTGTACTTAAAATTCCCCGCCTTAAAGGTCGTGCCGACAG
>CANRJU010000123.1 GCA_947631075.1 uncultured Lachnospiraceae bacterium | reverse complement strand
CGTCCGGTACGCCGCTCCGGGTGAAATGGCGCAGAGCGGCGGCGTAATCCTCCGGCTCGTCCTGACAGAAGTACACCTCCCCCTCTCCGAAGGGCAGGCCGTACTCCGCCATCACCTGCATCAGCTCTCTATCAAACAGCTCGCTGCGGTACTCAAAATCAAACTCATAACACCCCTGGCGGGACGCGGCCTCCAGTGTAATATCATACATGGACGTATCCGTGTTGATTTCTTCCATCTCCGCCTTTACATTCCCCGACTCATAGACGGGCTCCGCCTCTCCCCGCATACTGAACAGCACGTCAAAAAGAAGGTTCCCGGAAGGGGTGCGCCCCTCTCCGATCTCCTCCGCAATATCCTCCAACGGGCAGGACTGGTGCGCCATAGTAAAAAGCATCTCGTCCTTTACCTGTGACAGAAGCTGGGCGAAGCTCTCGTCTCCCTTCGTCCTTGCCATGACCGGAAGCGTATTGACAAACATGCCGGTAACCCGACTCCATGCCCCGCGCGTCCGCCCGGACATGACCGTTCCCACCCCGATCTCATTCTGATTCGTATATTTTTTCAGCAGGAGGAAAAAGGCCGCCAGCAGAAAATGATACTCCGTCACGGCATACTGCCTGCACACCTGGCGGATCCGCTCCGCCTCCTCGCCTCCCAGCGAAATTTTCACATGTTCTCCCCGGTGATCCGGCACGGCCGGGCGCATGTGGTCGAGGCACAGATTCAGCACCGGCAGCCCATCCGGGAAATGATCCGCCCACGCCTGCCTCTCCTTCTCTTTATCCTGGCAGGCCTCCCACTGGGAAAAATCTTTATAAGAAAATCTCTCACTATCTGATGTAAAATTTTCCACATGTGACTTCTCGCCAGCGATTCCCTCCTCGCCAGCAACATCTTCTCTGCCATCGTCTGATTCCTCGCCGGAAGGAACAGAATTTCCCGCCGCACGCTCCATAAACTCCCGGCAGAACAGCTCCATGCTGATACCGTCGCTGATGCTGTGATGCCAGTCAAAGAAAACCTGCAGCTCCCCGTCCTTTTCGCTCACGCTCCAGTGAAACAGCGGCGCCCTCTCCATGTCAAAGGGAACGAGACCGGACACGCAGGAGTCCTCCACGGCCTGCCAGATCCACGCCTCATCCGCTGGCAGGATCCTCTGCACCAGGTCGCCCGCCCGAAAGCCAAATTCCGTCCGCATGCTGTCATGGCGCGAAAACATCTCCCGCAGGATGCGGGCCGCGTCCTCCCTGCCGGACAGCCCCGAAAAACCGCCCTTTACATGCAGAATCACCGGAAGGTGATAGCTGAAATCCCCCTCCTCGCACAGAGACTCGGCCGTATACATTCTCCTCTGCGCCGCCGAGGGCGGACCGATGTAGACGCCGTTCTCCAGCACCTCGCCCACCTCGGCAGCCGCGAAAGCCTCCTCCGCCTCCCGCGACCGGCTCTGAACCACGCATTCCGCCAGCTCCTTCACCGTCAGATGAGTCAGGATCTCCCCCATGCTCAGATGGCATGAAAAATCCCTCTCCATCCGGAATAAAAGCTCCGCCGCCATCAGCGAATGGCCGCCCAGCCTCAAAAAATGGTCGTTTTTCCCCACGCGCTCCACTCCCAGAAGCTCGCCGAAATACCCGGCAATCCTCTGTTCCTCCGGCGTCCGCGGCGGCTCATACTCCTCTCTCCGCCTGTCCCTGTCGGGAAGGGGGAGCTTGGACAGATCCGCCTTTCCATTGGTGTTGAGCGGTATTTTTTCCAGCCGCACAAAAAACGAGGGAATCATGTAATCCGGCACATTTTCCTTCAAAAACTGTACAAAATCCTCGTCCGCGATCTCACCGTCCGAGACATAATACGCCGTCAGATACGTTTCCGTTCCCAGCTTCTGGGGAGCCGCCAGCACGTCCCGCACCGGCTCGAACCGGCGCAGCACTTCCTCCACCTCGGACATCTCAATGCGGAATCCCCGGATTTTCACCTGGCGGTCCGCCCGTCCCTTATACATCAAAAGTCCTTCTTCATTATAATACGCCAGATCCCCGGTATGGTACAGCGTCTCAAATCCCTCCCGCTGCGAGAAGGGATTTTTCTCATAGACGAGAGCCGTCTGCTCCGGCTTGTTCCGGTATCCCCTGGTAATGTGGGGACCCGCCGCGCACAGCTCTCCCGTCTCCCCGTCAGGAAGCCTTCTCCCCTCCGAGTCCAATATATAAATTTCCACATCTGTAAGAGGCTTTCCAATGGGAACTCCCTCCGGATCGTACCGGTCCACCGGACACGCCGTCAGAAGAATCGTCCCCTCCGTGGGACCGTATCCGTTGTGCAGCTGATAATTTTTGGGGGGCTCGAGGGGCACTAACGCCTCTCCTGCCACCGTCAGATGGCGCAGGGAATGATTTTCCATCCTCTCCGCGAACTGCCGTCCCAGCCTGGTCGTCAGAGACGTATGGGTAATCCCGTTTTTCTCAAAAAATTCATTGAGCTTAGCCAGATCCGTGCGGATTTCCTCCGGCACGATATAGACGGCCGCTCCCGCCGTCAGCGGCATATATAATTCCATCATGGAGACGTCAAAGACAAAGCTCGCGTGGGTCGCCATCCGGCACGAGGCGTCCGCACCGTAATACGGCACGTACCAGTCCGCGAAGGACGCCAGATTCCTGTGATCCAGCATACATCCCTTGGGCTCGCCGGTCGATCCGCTGGTGTAGAGAATGACAAACAGATCCTCCGGTAAAATTTCCGGCACCTCGAATCCGTCCGCCTCCGGCAGCCCCTCGATGTCCTCCATATCCATTCGCTCCGCCGAAATCCCCTCCGTCAGCCCGGCCAGGTCTCTCGCCACGATGATCAGGGAACTACCCGCGTCCTTTGCCATGTACTGAATGCGACGGATCGGATAGCCCGGATCCATGGGCTGGTAGGCCGCCCCGGCCTTCAATATGCCCAGAGGGGCAATGGCAATGTGCTCGCAGCGGGGAATGAGGACCGATACCACATCTCCCTTTCCGATCCCCCTCCTCTGCAGCTCGGCCGCCAGACGGTCCGTTATCTCGTCCAGCTCCCGATATGTAAATGTCTTCTCTTTAAAAGTCAGCGCCGCGTGCTCCGGATTTTTCTCTGCCTGTTCTCTAAACCTCTCCAAAATCAACATTTTCCTTGTGCCTCCCGTATTATCATCGGTAGATTGTGTCTACCAGTTGCAAATTTTCAAATGAGATCTCAAAATCGATCTGTTTCGCCGTCTCGTAATTGATATAAATTTTCGGCGTGCACTCGCATACCATATCCAGTTGATCAAAAGATACTCCCTCCTTGACGTAGCGGTCCAGCTGCCCGATCAGAAAATCCGCCTGTTCCTCATAGTCCACCAGAGACACGCCGAACAGCGCGCCATTTTCCACCGGCGACACGTCGTCCTGCGCCAGCGTGGGGATCTTGCTGGGAATGATGCAGTCGTTCAGAAGCTCTTTCAGCTTTTTGGGATAATCAATCGACGCCACCGTAATATAAAGGGTGTCAATGCCCTGATCCACTAACTCCCGGTACGCCTTTTTCAGCTCCCTGTAATACCGCGCCTCGTCCTTCGCCGAGACCGGCTCATCCACATAGCCCTCGACAACCTCGAACCCCAGCTTTTTCCCCATCTCGCGAATCGTGTCCACCGCCGTGTACTCATAGGCGTCCCTGGAAAACTCGTACACGATGCCCAGCTTCTTAAAGCCCAGCATCCGGTGTCCCGCCTCCAACTGGCGCTGATAGGACGTGGTATCGACCAGCGCGTAGGACAGATCGTCGTACCGCTCCGTCTCGCTCTTCACAATATTGGAGGCAATGGGGTCCGCCGCCAGCAGCACCATGTATTTATTTTTCTTCTCATGCTGACGGAAATAGGTGCCGGGCGCCGTTCCCATGACCAGCGTGAGGTCCACGTCGTCTCGGTTCACCATTTTTTCATATTCCTTCTCCGGCGTCAGGTCCATGTCGAAAAACGCGTTCTCCACAAACTGGTACGTCGCGCCCTCCACGTTATTTTCGCATATATCCTTCCACAATTTGACCGTATCTCCCGCCTCAAACTCACTGTCGTAATTCACGCCCTCGTATCTCTCGGAGAAGCCCTTTTGGATGCTCCCCTCCTCCTCCAGCTTTTCCGCCAGCAGAAGAAGCTGCTGGGCATAAGAGGAATATTCATCCGACTGGGCGTAGCCGATCCGTATCGTTCCCGTCCCGGCCGCGGCGTCCTTTTCCTGTGTCACTGCGTAGGCCGTGACCGACATGATTCCCACCGCGAGAACAAGTAACATCATTCCGATCCATCTTTTCTTCATTGCTTCACACTCCTCTCTTTTTTGCACACAAGAGCGTCAAAAATCATATACAGAACCACGCCCGCTAACAGGATGATTACGACGGAGCCCGTCGCCTTCGCGGCGCCCGACGCCAGATTGGCCGTCACGAGAACCGGGCCGAGCACAACGCCCGCCTTTCCAAAAATCATCTGCAGCAGCGTATTCTGCTCTCCCGTCGTTCCCTTCACATCGTCCAATACCGAATCGATCACCACCATGCCGAAGCAGTCCCAGAGGCTGGTGAGCACCAGAGCCAGGATCGCCGACCACGCCGTCGCGAAAACCACGAACTGGCCAATGCTGGCCGCCTGCAAAAAGACATAGAGCACAATGGCCGTCCTGGGGCGGATGCGCTTGTTGACCCACTCCGAAATCGGATCTGTCAGATACGCGATAATCAGGAAATTCAGCATCAGACAGCCCGACACAAGCGAGTTGGAAAATCCGATCTCATCTCCGAACAGCGGAAAGGTGTACTCCACAAACATCGGCGCGATGTAGATCGGAACCACCAGAAACAGCATGAAAACAACCACGCTCCGATAGCGCAGCTGCCGTACCGCGCCGGTAAACGACATCCGGCTGCCGCCCTTCTGGTCCGTAAACCCGGAAAAGCCGATGAAGAACAGGCAGACGATTCCGAGAACCGCGCCCAGCACAAACACGGCCGTATAGCTGGTCACGTCGGCCACCAGACCTCCGATGACGACGCTGCAGCAGATTCCCAGATTGATCGCGGCAAAATACGTGACCAGAATCTTGTTGTGCATCTCCTGCGATTTCTGGGACGACGCGTACAGGCGGATCGTGTTGATCACCAGCCCGTCGCAGAATCCGAAAATAAAGCGCGCGGCAATAAAGATCGGCAGATTTACGGAAACGGCGCACAATATGTAGCCGAGAACGCCCATGCCCACTCCGAACAGGAGCGTCTTTCTCGCCCCCAGCCTGGAGATAAAGGAGCCGCACCCGAAAAGCCCGATCACAATCGCGAGAGACTGCAGGGTGTTCGGCATACCGCTGAGAAACGACATGGAGTCCGACAGCGCCATCCGCTCATAGAGCTGGCGGCTCAGCACGGAAACGAACCCGCTGTCCAGGGAAAAGGCAATGCCCGACACAAATACAAAGAGCCGGAAGCCCGGGAAGTAGAGCTCGCCCTCTACCCTGTTTTTCCTCTCCTTCAGGTGTCCTGTGATAAACGCGATGATCTCCAGGCTGACAAAGATCGTCACCATAATGATAATGACGGTGTCAATGATGTGATTGATCATCTTATTTCTCACAAGCGCGGCGTTCGTGGAGGTCCGAAGAGCGACTTCGCCCGCCTCCGAGTCCCGCAGGCTGAGCGCGTAGAGGGCCGATCCGTCCTCCTGCTCTCCCGCTTCGCCCTCCGACAGCTCCATGCCGGACAGCTCCTGTATTTCGCCGCACAGGTTATTCAGGTACTCGTCCATTTTGGCAAGCTCCGAATACTTCATGCCCTTGTCTAACACCTCATTGATGTCGGACTGGACCACCCGGGCGACGGACTGGGAAATCTCGCCCACCGAATTTTGATACGAAACCGCGTCATACACCATGGCGTACGCTCCCAGTACCACCTGGCCGCCTACTAAGAGGACCAGGCTCAGAATTTTCATCTGCTTTAAGCTGGCCTCCTTTTTCCCGCCCGCGATGCGGCTCACAATGTAATAGATTATAAGCGCCGCGGCGATTACGGCCAAAATGGCGAGAAACATCTTCACCATCCGCAGGATATACTCCTGCATATCCGAATCCAACTGCCCCCTGTCCAGACGCAGCACGATCTGTCCCGCCTCAAAATTCACAAAGGTATAGATACCATCCTGCTTGATCTGGTAATCCTCCCCCTCGCTGCTCTGCTCCACCTGATCCCAGGCGGCTTCCGCATCGTCACCCTCGGTGGAAACAATCGTGTTTCCCGCTTTGTCCCGCACCTCGGCCGACAGAATGTGGTCCGACAGATCCGTCGCGTTATTCAGAAGAAGATCCAGCCCGTAGAACTTCTCCAGGGGCTTTCCAAAGCCAATCGCGTAGTCCAGCTTTCTCACAATGCCCACCGTATACAGATTTTCCGCATGCACGTACGACTCCGCCCGCATCCTGCGGTGCGCCATACAGTTGAGCCCTGCGGAAAACAACAGCAGCAGCGCGCTGACTACCAATACCATCCGAACGATTTTCCCTCTTTTCATGCTATACTTAACCTCATTTCTTATAAAAGCTGATACTTTGCCAGGTCGTAAAAAATCCCCCGGCGCTCCATCAGTTCCTCGTACGTTCCTTCTTCCGCCACCCGGCCCCCGTCCAGGCAGAGGATCCGGTCGCAGTCCATAATCGTGGACAGCCGGTGGGCGATGACGATGCGCGTCACGGATTTTTCCGCCAGCGTCTCCATCACCGTCCTCTGCGTCACGTTGTCCAGAGCGCTGGTAGCCTCGTCAAAGAGCAGGATATCCGGCTTCATCGCAAGCGCCCTGGCAATCAGGATCCGCTGCTTCTGCCCGCCGGAGATTCCCCCCGCGCCATCGGACACCATCGTAAACATCCCCATTGGCATATCCTCAATATCCGCGGCGCACCCGGCCTGTTCGGCGATTTCCCACGCCTCATCCATAGACATCTCCGGCGCGCACAGCGTGATATTGGAATAAATATCGCCCGCGAAAAGGCTTCCGTCCTGCAGCACCGTCCCGATCCGGCGGCGCACCGACTGGACGTCCAAATCCGCCATATCCATGCCGTCGTAGTAGACCGCCCCCCGGTCCGGCCGCTCAAATCCTAGCAACAGGCGGATCAGAGTGGACTTGCCGCACCCGGACGGCCCCACGATGGCCACGTACTCCCCGGGATTTACCGCAAAGGAAAGATCCTTCATGATATCCCCGGACTCCTCGCTGTAGCGGAAAAAGAGGTGGCTGACCTCGATCCGGCCCTCCAGGGACGCGACACGCCTGCGTCCCG
>CANRJU010000122.1 GCA_947631075.1 uncultured Lachnospiraceae bacterium | reverse complement strand
GCCTGAAAATACGGGGCAGGGACCACTTTTCCTTTTGGACTATGCTCATAGGGATATGCATCCATTTGGATGCAAGGTATAAAGCTGCCCATCTCTATACTGCTTAATTCTTAAAGCGGGTAAAATATGACTTTTCAATCTGTTAAAAAAGTATTTTTAGCAGGGTTAATTGTTATGTCCTTTTTTCTAACCACTATCTTGAAATAACTCAAAAATAACCATTTTTTTATTCCGCCTTTCCACAAACTTCATATCAATAAATGTTTTTCTGTTTTTTTACTGACTTTCCGAGACTACACTTTAATAAATCATACAGCATCCTTGCGCTCTTTTCCCAACTGTATTTATTCAGCACTGTCTCAGGCGTATCTACATGCTGCGCAAGTAATGAATTCAGATCAACATCCGCGTCATAAGGATCAATGTAGTGAACACTGTTTCCATATACTTCTGTAAGGCATGCTGCATTTGAACAGATTACCTGTGCCCCCTGACTAAGAGCTTCCAATGGAGGAAGACCAAATCCATCATACAATGACGGATAAATGAATGCCTTACAATTTTGCATAAGAGTCTTAATCTGCTCATCACTGATATATCCGGTAAAAACAACATTGGATGGAATAGCAAACGAAGGTGCTCCTGCCGGAGCTTCCCCACCTGTAATTACAAATTTTTCTGCGGGATTCTTTGCTGCTGCTTCTAAAACCCATTTAGTATTCTTCATAACAGATAAACTGCCGAGTGTAAAATAATATTCTCCTTGAGTTATTCCGAGATCTATCAAAATTTGACTATCTTCTGAAATTCTCAAAAAATGCTGCCATGCGCTCCCAATCACTATAATTCTTTCTGGTTTAATATGATACCAATCGATTAATTGATATTTTGAAAAATATGAAACTGTAACAATTGGGAATTCCTTTTTTGCAGCAATCCTGAATATCACACGATGATAAATATCCGATAATTTAGCATGCACTGACAATGCAAATTCTGGATGTAATTTATAAGCAATATCATGAATAATCAGCATTCCCGGATGCAAAACAGGAAAAGTATTATTAAAACCAAATCCCTCACAGCGCTTCTTTTTCAAATATTTAGGATAATCAATCTGTTCCCAAAAGTTCCCTTTTGTTGAACCATATCGAACAACATCAATATTTTTTAATATAGGGACATGCTCTGCATATTCTGGTACAATTAAACTAAATATCCCCTGTTCTACAAAACAATCCAACTCCATAAGTATCTCTCGCGCATAACGCATTGTCCCTGTTTGTCGTTGTGCAAACAGATATCCATTAAATGCGATTTGATCCATTATGCCATCCTCCATATTTTGTAAACAATTTCAATTTTTTATATTTATGAAAAAATAATATTTATCTTATCTAATTCCTACTTATGTTTTCAAAAACCATCGGGAAGGCATAGGTTCCAGCTATTTTTATCTGCGGAAATTTTTCTTCAAGTTTTTCACCTGCACGCCCATTCCTTCTTTTGCGCCTACAATAAATAAAGAATATCTCCTCTCGGCTGCTTTTTTGCATAAATCAGAAACCATGTCCGATTCAAATAACTTCTCCCTAATTGATTTTTAGTCAATTTATTGAAATTCATATCAGCGTTTTCCTCCCACCCAATCCCATGGTTCTGGTAAAAAACAATATGCTTTGATCTTTTAATTCCATTTCCTTCACCTGTACTTCCAAGCCAGCCTGAAAATTTTCATATCATCCACTACATATCTTTTAAACATCTTCTTTGGATTTCTGAACAGCCGATACAACCACTCGAATCCAATCCGACTGATCCATCTAGGGGCACGTTTCTGTTCGCCAGCCTCAAAGTCTATTGTTGCACCTATAGAAAATGACATCGGTATCTGATACTTGTCCATGTTTTCATAAATAAAAATATCCTGCTTCGGAACCCCCATACCCACAAAAAGCATATCCGCACCAGATTTTCGGAGCATATCATCCATCTTTTCTATTTCTTCTTCATCGTTCTCAAATCCCAGTGGTGGGGAATATGTTCCCGCCACTATCAGTCCCGGATATTTTTTCTTCAAATTATCGGCCGCCTTTTCAGCCACGCCAGGTGCTGCCCCCAAAAGAAATACTTTGTATCCTTTTTGAGCCGCAACCCTGCAAAGTTCCGGAACCAGATCCGAACCACATATTTTTTCCTTTATGGGAGTCTTATACCATCTGGCAATCCATAGGAGCGGATGCCCATCTGCCAGCAGAAGCTCCGCATGATTGCATATTTCCTGAAAATATTTGTCCTTTTCCATCCTCACAATCTGATCTACATTCGGAGTAATGACATGTCCTATTTTGTGATTCTGTATGCACTCCTCAATATAATCTATAGCTTCCTCCATCGTTATATTGTCGATAAAAGAGTTCATAAAAGACATTCTGTTACAGGGCATTTTTTTCTCTCTTTCTCCAATAATCCAGCATATCTGCCACCGTCTGTTCCATCGGAATCTTCTGTTTCCAGCCAGTGTCACGCTTCAGCTTTGTAACATCTCCGACTATGATTTTCTCATCTGTCGGTCTCAGCAGTTTCGGATCAACTTTAATTTCAAATTTATGCCCCAGCTGACGCTCTATAAGTTCAACAACATCACTCATTTTATAAATGCGTTCGGATGAAATATTGTAAACATCTCCTGGAGTCCCCTTTTGTGCAAGAAGCATCATCGCATTTACCAGATCCCTCTGGTCCATGATTGCCCGCCTGGTTTCCAGATTTCCCACCCGGAGTTCGTAGACTCCTGTCTTTTCTGCCTGCACAGCCCTGTATGTAAAATCAGATGTTACATCATTGACTTTTCTTGTTCCGGTTGAATTGAATATTCTGGCCCTAATGCAGCGTATGTGGTCATTCATAAAATATTGAAAAGAAATCAAATCCTGACCAACTTTGCTGACACCATAGGGATGCAGGGGAAATAATGGCGCATCCTCGCTTACATATACAGCATTTCCTTCCAGATGATTAAGCGTTTCTCCGTATTCTGCACTGGAACAGGCGACTACAACCATCGGATCATAATCTGGAATTTTATTATTTCTGACTTTTTTTATCGCCTCATACACCGCAATGGTCCCGTTGATATTCGTATCTATTGTTTCAAAAGGCTTGTCCCAGCTAACGGTCGGATAACTCTGTGCAGCCAGATGAAATATTATTTCCGGTCTTTCCGACATGATAATCTTTTCTATGTTGAATGGATAACGTATGTCACATTCTTCCATCCGTATTGCCGGATTGATTTCCCGGATATCTATTGTCGGTCTGTAATATGTGCCAAGAACCTGATGTCCCTGATCATAAAGCATCTCCACCATATGTGAGCCGACCATGCCTCCCGCACCAGTCACTAAAACATTCATGCTGTACACCTCCTCTGGATAAAGGGTACAGCCCAGTAATTATGCCGGAGGACTACCCCCCCGTATTTTTTAAGCAATTTCAATATTCTCACATCCTCCACAAAATACCGTTTAAACAGCCTCTTTGGCTCTTGAAAGAATCGATACAGCCACTCTAAGCCATGCTCGCTCATCCACCCTGGCGCGCGCTTTATGTTCCCTGCCAGAAAATCCACGGTAGCTCCTGCGCACACCGATACTTTTGCCTCATATTTCTGATAATTTTCATAAATCCATTTTTCCTGTTTCGGACAGCCCAGACACGCTATCAAAATATCTGGAGAACTCCTTGTGATTATCTCATTTATTTTATTCAATTTCTTTTTATCATTTTCAAAGCCAAACGGAGGGGCATAGGTCCCGACTATTTTTATCTGTGGAAATTTTTTCTCCAGATTTTTCTTTGCCTGCCCGGCTACTCCCTCTTTCCCGCCTATGATAAACACCGAATAACCCCTCTCGGCTGCCCTTTTACACAATATAGGAACCATATCCGATCCTGATACTTTCTCTTTGACTGGATTTTTAAACCATTTTGAAATCCATACCAGCGGCTTTCCATCCACCAGCGTCAAATCCGCCCTATCTATGATTTCTTTCAACAGGGAATCCTTTTCAATCTTCATAATGATGTCCACATTTACAGCTACGACATATGATTTTTTCCCTGTTTCAATAAATCTTTCAATCTGACCGATTGCCTGCTCCATTGTCACATTATTTACATATGTGTTTAGCAATCTCTGTTTTTCCATGAAATCTCAGGATTCCTTTCCAAAGAACGTTTCTTCCAGCATCAGGCACCAGCAGTGATAAATCGGCAGATGAAGCTCCTGGATCATGTATGTTTCCCTTTCGGGCACTTTCACCGCCACATCCGCCACCTCTGCCAGTTCTCCCCCGTCCTGCCCGGTCAGCCCGACGACTTTCATTCCGATAGCACGAGCAACCACCGTAGCCGACATGACATTTTTGCTGTTTCCGGATGTCGATATTCCGAGAAACACATCTCCCGGCCTTCCAAATCCGAATAACTGCTGGGCAAACACTCCCAGTCCGTCCACATCGTTGATATAAGCCGTTGTCAGCGCCTCATGGGCCACCAGCGGAATCGCCATCAGTCCCCGCTCCAGGTTTTTTGCCAGATTTTCACCCCGCACCGGATCGATGGATTTCAGTTTCTCAGCAAACTCCAGCGTGACAGGGCGGGGACTTTTGAACCGCTTCATCAGTTCCCCGGCTATGTGCTCGCTGTCAGCTGCGGAGCCGCCATTTCCGGCAATGAGCAGCTTGCCATCATGCTCATAGCAATTCTTCATGATCAGATAGCCCTGTGCAATTTCCTCCTGAACAGATTCCAAAACCGGATATCGGGAAGTCAGGATATCTATATGTCCTTGTTCCTTATAATCTAACTTCATTTTTTCTCACTCTCTTTACATACTGTATAATTTTTGAATATCCCCATGCGACAAACACACTCATTAAAAATGCCGCCAGCCCTAATCCACACTGTCCGGCCAATGTTTTTGCCCCTATCTGGAACACGCAGGAAAACACTAATATATGAACCAGAAACCATTCATAGGAAAATCGTGAAACAAACAATATAATCTTATTTAAAAAACCGAATGAATATAGCAGAACTAAAAGGGCGCCATATCCGGCCAATGCGGGTATATCATTAAAAATCCGCAAGGTGCCGCCATGCAAAGCAAAAAATGCCTCAATTCCTAACCCAACCAAGGTAACTATAGCCAGTATGCCTCTTTTTATTTCATATATCTTTCCCTGATGTAACTGTCCTGCAATATACATTCCCAGTGCAAATTCCCATAAATATTGCAGGAAAAAACTATTCCATATTCTCAAGTCCTCTTTTCCCAGCAGCACAACTAAAAACCAATATCCCACGCTTATTCCCAGACAAATACCTAAAAATACTTTGGCATTTTTTATCCGCTCTTTCCAACGAAGCAACGGGATAAATACCAGATAAAATTGAATGATTGTAGATACAAACCAAAGCTGTCCTCCAAAACTTCCTTCATATTTTTCAAAAAACATCTTAAACAAAAATACATGGCTCAATAGTGCTGTTATGCGATCTGACTCTAAATACATGAACGGAATCAAAAAGGATATGAGAACGATAAAAATATACGGCAAATATACCTTCTTAAAACGTGAAAAAATAAACTGTCCATATGACTTTTTTCTGTTCAGATAGGATAAGCACATTCCAAAACCAGAGCAAAATATAAACACATGAACTCCGCTTCCGCCCAACGATGATGCCTTGATCAAAAACTCCGGCACCAGCGTAATATATGCCTGAATCAGATGCATCAAAACAATCGTTGTAATGGAAAATCCTTTCAGAAAATCAATCAACTCATAATGTGCAGTACCCCCCCCGAATCACAATTTTATTATCCATAGTTTTAATTCCTTCCTGGCAAAACCTCATAGCTTTCCGGCGTGTAATGAATCACCCTCGTACCCTCATTTTCAAACTCAAAGGGCACATAGAGCAAATTCTTCATCTCGTTCATCACGCTTTCCTTATATTCCGGCTGTACATAGAATACAAGGAAACCGCCTCCGCCTGCTCCCAGCAGCTTTCCTCCCAGAGCCCCGGCCTCCATGCCCCTAGCATACAGTCCATCAATGCCCTCCGTCGTGACAGCCGATCCGGTCTGCCTTTTCAGTTTCCATGTATGGTCCAACAGGCGTCCGAACTCATCCAGATTTCTGTGCGAATCCGTAAGTACTTTCTCGGCCTCCCCCACCAGCCCGTACATCTCTTTCAACTGCGTCCTCTTATCCGCCGCATTTTCCTTCTGTATTTCAGACGAAAACCGGGTAAAGCCGGTAAAGAACATTAGAAGATTTTCATTCAGCTGCCTTTTTCTCTCCGGCGAGATAATAACAGGATGCACCTCGTAGCCATCCTCTCCAAATTCAATCCGATTCAGTCCGCCAAAAGAAGCGGCAATCTGGTCCTGCCAGCCGCCCGCTTCCTCACAAAGCTCTCTCTCCAGATAGATGGCGTCATCTGCCAATTTCTTCTTGTCCGCATATTTTCCTTTTAATGCATAAAAAGCGTTCAGCATGCCGACCGCAAAGGAACTGCTGGTCCCCAATCCTGACCGTGCCGGAAGATCCGCCTCATAGGTCAGGCGTATCTCCTGCATATCCAGCATCTTCATCGCATTGCGAATGGCTGGATGTTTTATTTCTTCTGTATCATTGACACACTCAATCTTCGAATATGTCAGATGCGTCTTGTAATCAAAAAAACGCGGCAGATGCCGCACCGTGACATAGCAGTATTTATCAAAAGTCGTCGAGAGAACCGCTCCGCCATTCTCCCTGAAATAATCTTCCATATCGGTTCCGCCGCCAAAGAAAGACATACGGAACGGTGTCTTTGTAATAATCATTCATCTGCTCCATACTATTAAAATAAAAGACTGTGCTTCGTCAGTTTTTTCATTCTCTGCCAGTCCTCTTTTATTCTTTCCCCAAAAACCACCCCAAGGCATAGCTTCGCCATTCCAACATGGCCAGCCACCTTGAATCGGGTCATTTTTATATCCATTCCTCCACAAAACGCGCTGTCCTAGCGGCGATTTTATTTCGGAACTTCCTATGCGTTCTCAATTTCCTCTCCCGAGAAGATCACTTCCGTGGGGTGCTCAAACAATTCAATCCTCACACGCCACTCATCTTTTTTTTCATTCTTAGACAAAAGGATTCCCTGCAGCCCGGCAAACACGCCCGATTTAATCTTCACCGTCTTCGGTCTGCCAATTTCGATGGTTTCCGCAGAACCCCCGTTTTTTTGTCTTGCAGTTACGCCAGCTCCCGCGGAAGCACCGTTTTCTGTTAATTCATTCGTCTCAGAATCACCAGGCACATCCGAATACATCTCCAGCGTATCCTTTTTCAGCTTTTCAAACTGCTC
>CANRJU010000121.1 GCA_947631075.1 uncultured Lachnospiraceae bacterium | reverse complement strand
TCTCTCCCATCCGGATGTCAATTGTTGTCTAGCACAAGTTTTTGTCGCTTTACGCCACAAAATTCGGTCGTTTTACGTCGTAAATTAAGTAAATCTAAAAGTGTAAATAAGTGAGGAATTTCGCTTATTCACCAGAAAAAGCCCTGTGAGAATATCCCCAGGGCTTTTAAATATTTATCTAATATACTTATTTATATTATTATCCACAAAAAACACCCAGATGGAATACCTTCATTCTATCCGGGTGCTTTAAAATGCTTTTCAAAAATTGAGTTATAGCTATAACTGTCAAGCCTACATTACAGTTTAAATACTTTCAACTGCTCGGTCAGCTTCACAGCCTTATCATTCAGGCTCTCCGCCGTATCCGAAACGGTGTTCATCATCGTATTGATCTCCTCTACGCTGGCCGTAACCTCCTCAGCGCTGGTAGCGGAATTTTCACTGATGGACGTCAGTTCCTTGACCTCATGGGTAATCGTGGAAACCTCCGTCACCGACTTGTCGATGGAACGGCTGATAAACTGTACCTTGGAATTGGTCTCCGCAATCTCAGCGGACAGCTTTTCAAACTCAACCAACACGCTGTCAATATCCTTCTTCTGCTCCTTGCTGTCAATCACAGTCTCCTCAATCGTGCGGATGCACTCGTCAAAATCCTGTACCAGCGTAGCAATGATATTGCTGATATCCGTGACCTGATGGGAGATGTCCTCGCTCAGATCGCTGACCGATCCGGCCACCACGGCAAACCCGCGGCCCGCCTCACCGGCTCTCGCCGCCTCAATGGAAGCGTTCAAACTCAGAAGCTGGGTCTGCGCGGAAATATCGCCGATCACAGACACAATTCCCTTCACGCTCTCAATGACGCCGCTGATATTCTGAATCCGGTCGGAAATGCCCTCAATGCTGCCATTTACCTTCTGGTTGCTCTCCGACATGCTCACCATCTTCTCTTTCATGTGGGTGCTGCTGGTATCCAGTTGTACCGAGGAGTTGGAAATCTCTATGGCGGAGGACTTGATACCGCTCATATCTCCATTGATGCGTCCGATGCTGGTGGCAATTCCCTGCACGGCGTCGTTCTGATTCTGTAATCCAATGGAAATCTCCTCTACGGCTCTGGCAACTTCATTCATCGTAGTGAGCGTGGACTCGGAAGTGGACTTCAGCTCGCCGGAGGAAGAATTTACCTCCTGGCTTATCTCTGCCGTGGCGGAAATCACATCTGTCAGATTCTTGCTCATGAGCTTCGTAGCGGAGTTCATATCGCCGATCTCATCCTTTCCGACCTGTGTGGCTGAATAGTCAAAGGAGAGATCTCCGTCCGCGATGTGCTTGATACTCTGAGAGATTCCTATGATCCGCTTCGCCATGCTCCTTGAAAACATAACTGCCAGCACGCCGAACGCTGCCACAAATACAACGCAGATCAGAACCACATACACTATGAGAGAGTTCAGATTCTTCTGCACTACCGTCTGCGGCTTGCCCGCGAACAGCATCCCCCCGTCCGTGGGAATGTAATATCCATAATAAGCAGTTCCCTGTACATTGACGTCGGTGTCAAAATACTCCTGCCCTTCCTTAATCACCTTCTGAATCACCACATCGCTGGCCTTCGTGCCGACAACGCCGTCAATGGAACTCTCGGCTCTCGTGTCGCCCTCAAAAACGGTGATATCCACGCCCTGATCCTGAAACGCATTCACATCGCCCGAATATCCCTCGATCGCCACCTTCAATATAGTCTCCTGCTCATCGTTCAGGTAACCTCTGGAAAAATAGAGCGAGGTAATGGCTACCACCAGCGCGGTCACGACCATAGGAACCAGAGAAATAAGCAATAGCCTTGTTCTTATCTTCATGATACATAAACCCCCTTCAGCCTTTGTGCCCCTCCGGCATGCTCCGGCTTGATATTGTTAAAATCCGCTTTTTATTTTATCATATGCAGTCGTAAATTACAACAAAAAATTCAGTTTTTAAGACTTTTGAAAAAGTCAGGCATTAAATGCAAAGAATTTATTGCCTGACTTTTTTCTATACATAATCACAAAATCTTTCCTGAAAATTCCAGCGCCGCGGCAATCACGGCGTCCATATCATAATATTTGTATTCGCCCAGGCGGCCGCCGAAATAGACCTTTTCCTCCCGATCCGCCAGCTCCCGGTACTGCTTGTACAGGGCGCCGTTTTTCTCGTCGTTCACCGGATAATACGGCTCGTCCCCCTGCTTCCACTCCGAGGAATACTCCCGGCTGATCACCGTCTTAGGCAGCTCATTCCCGTCCTCATCCCGGCCGAACTCGAACCACTTGTGCTCGATGATGCGGGTCCACGGCGTCTCCCGATCGGTGTAATTCACCGCCGCGTTCCCCTGGAAATTCGGCTTGTCAAGCACCTCCGTCTCAAAGCGGACCGAGCGGTACTCAAGCGCTCCCAGCTGATAGTGGAAATAGGCGTCAATCGCTCCCGTATAGACCACTTTCTCCGCCAGGGCGTCCAGTTCTTCTTTGTTCTCCAGATAATCCACGCCCAGCCGAATCTCCACGCCCTCCAGCATGCGCTCTACCATTTTCGTGTAGCCGCCCACCGGAATCCCCTGATACAGAGCGTTGAAATAATTGTTGTCAAATGTCAGGCGCACCGGCAGCCTCTTTATAATGAAAGCGGGCAGTTCCGTGCAGGGCCGTCCCCACTGCTTCTCCGTATAGCCCTTTACCAGCTTCTCGTAAATATCCCGTCCCACCAGGCTGATGGCCTGCTCCTCCAGATTTTTCGGCTCCGTGATTCCCGCCTCTTTTCTCTGCTGCTCAATCTTCTCCGCCGCTTCCTCCGGCGTCACCACGCCCCACATTTTGTTGAATGTGTACATATTAAATGGCATGGAAAATAATTCCCCGTGATAATTGGCCACCGGTGAGTTGGTAAAGCGGTTAAACCGCGCGAAACGGTTCACATACTCCCACACCTTTTCATTGTTTGTGTGGAAAATATGAGCCCCGTACCGATGCACATGGATTCCCTCTATTTTTTCTGTAAAAACATTGCCCGCAATATTCGGACGCCGGTCCACGACAAGCACGGATTTCCCCTTGTTTTTGGCCTGCTCGGCAAATACCGCCCCGTAGAGCCCGGCTCCCACGATCAGATAGTCATACATAACAGATTTCCTCCTTTTTCTCACTGCGTTTTTTTGATTGTAACATTTCCCCTCTCCGCTGACAAGAAAAATTTGCCTTATAACGGAAACTATACTATAATCAATGATGTCACAAAAACTTTTTGACTTTACAATGATAAAAAAACTGTTCCAATAATATCACAAATAAAAACCCGATGATATCACGCAAGAAGGAGGCGGATGATCCAATGACATATAATTTTGACACTCCCCCAAGCCGTCTTGGCACGGGGTCTTTGAAATGGGATGTAAAGGAAAATGAGCTGCCCATGTGGGTGGCCGACATGGATTTTAAGACGGCGCCGGAAATTCTCGACGCCCTTAAAAAGCGCCTGGAACACGGCATTTTCGGGTACTCTGTCGTGCCCGACGAATGGTATGGCGCCATTCAGGACTGGTGGCAAAAACGACACAGTTTTGAGATTCAGAAGGACTGGCTGATTTTCAGCGCCGGGGTGGTTCCCACGCTCTCCTCGGTGGTGCGCAAGCTGACGACACCGGGTGAAAATGTGCTGATCCAGACGCCGGTCTACAATATTTTTTTCAATTCGATTCTGAATAACGGGCGAAATGTACTGGAGAGCCCCCTGGTCTATGACGGAAACTGCTATTCCATAGATTTTGAGGATTTGGAGGAGAAGCTCGCGCGCCCTCAGACAACTATGATGATTCTCTGCAATCCCCACAATCCGGTGGGGAAAATCTGGGACCGGGAGACCCTGCGGCGCATCGGACATCTGGCCGTCCTGCACCATGTCATCGTGGTCTCCGATGAGATTCACTGCGACCTGACAGATCCTGGCAGGGAGTACGTTCCCTTCGCCTCGGTATCGAAGGAGTGCCGGGACAACAGCATCACCTGTCTGGCTCCCACCAAGGCTTTCAATCTAGCCGGCATCCAGACGTCCGCCGCGTGCGTGCCCGACCCCTTTCTCCGCCACAAGGTAAACCGGGGACTGAACACCGACGAGGTGGCCGAGCCGAACGTGTTCGCTGTTCCGGCCGCCATAGCGGCATTTTCCGAGGGCGGTCCCTGGCTGGACAGCCTGCGGTCTTATTTATATGAAAATAAACAGGCCGTGGCCGCATTTTTATCTGAACGCCTTCCGGAAATCCGCCTGGTTCCCTCAGAGGCCACATACCTTCTCTGGCTGGACTGCGGGCAATTCTGTAAAGACACGACAGATCTGCAGAAATATTTGCGAGAAGAAACCGGCCTCTACGTCTCGGAGGGCGCCCAGTACGGCCAGGCCGGAAAATCATTTTTGCGGCTGAATATCGCCTGTCCCCGCTCCACTCTGATGGATGGGCTCGCGAGGCTGCTTACAGGCGTCAAAAAATTTATTTCTCGAAAATTTATTTCTCGGAATTTTATTTCCTGAAAATTTATTTTTCGAAAAAATATTTTGCAAAAATTTATTTCCCAAGGAGATTTCCGGTATGAAGAAAAAATCCCCCACTCTGCTCTTTGCCATTCTGTCTCTGGCGTGGCCCACCATGCTGGAGCAGTTCGCCCAGACCGCTGTGCAGTATATCGACACGGCCATGGTGGGTTCTCTCGGCACTCAGGCCACGGCGGCTGTGGGCGCTACCGGAACCGTCAACTGGCTCATCGGCGGAACCGTGTCCGCCCTGGGCGTGGGATTTCTCGCCTATATTTCCCAGGCCATGGGCGCGGGGGAAAAAGAGCGGGCCAGATCTGCCTCGGCCCAGGCCGTCAGCGTAACCCTGGCAGCCGGGCTCGTTTTTACCCTGATTCCCATAATGCTCTGCCGCCGGATTCCGGTGTGGATGCAGGTAGACGCCTCAATCCAGGACATGGCCTCCCGGTATTTTTTCATATTGTATACTCCCATGCTGTTCCGCTCGGCCAGCATGATTTTCGGCACCCTGCTCCGGGCCGCCGGAGACACAAAGACGCCCATGCGCATCAGCATTATCGTAAATATCATCAATATCGCGCTGAATTTTTTCCTTATATATCCCACGCGTTCTCTCGCTTTGTTCGGCTTTTCCCTCACTATTCCGGGCGCGGGCTGGGGCATTGAGGGAGCCGCCGTTGCCAGCGCCATCGCCTATACCTTCGGTGGCGCGGCCATCACGTTCATGCTCTGGCGGCACCCGGAAATCTCCCCTAAGGGCCGGAGCATCCGCCCCGATTTTCAGATTCTAAAGCCCTGTATGCGGGTGGCGATTCCCAATATGCTACAGCGCTTTGCCACTTCCTCCGGCTATGTGGCCTTCGCCTCCATGATCAATTCCCTGGGCGAGATTTCCACCGCGGCCCACACCATCGCCAACACGGTAGAATCCGCCTTTTACATACCCGGCTGGGGCATGCAGACGGCGGCGGCCACGCTGGCGGGAAACGCTTTCGGCGCCGGGGACGAGAAAAAGCTCCGTCGCCTCTCCCGGTCGGTCATTCCGTTAGAGGTGGGCCTGATGGTCGTGTCCGGCGGCCTGCTGTTTTTATTTGCCCCGTCCCTCATGCACCTGTTTTCACGAGACGCGGAAGTCATCGCCCTGGGGACCACCGTTCTCCGCATGGTGGCGGTCTCCGAGCCTTTTTACGGCGTCCCCATCGTCCTGGAGGGCATGATGCAGGGCGTGGGAAAAACTGTCCCGCCCTTTATCTACAACGTCACCGGTATGTGGTGCGTCCGGATTGCCGGCACCTTCATCTGCACCCAGCTGTTAGGATACGGCCTCATCGCGGCGTGGGCCTGCATGATTGCCCATAACGTGGTGCTGTTCTTCCTCTTTTCCATTCACTATCTCACGGGGAAGTGGATTCCCGCAAAATAATACAGCCATCTTAGAATAATTTAATATTTTTCTCAAGAATAAGCTGAATACTATTTATTGTTTTTTCCTTTATCCCCACCTCTTTGGCGTAATCTGGAAATTGTTTTACAATATCGGTCACTTGATTTATAATTTCTTTACAACGATTTGCTTTTATCCCCATATTCTTTCCCGCAATTAAAAGATCCTCACGATTTATGTTCGTATTTTTGCCATTTATCGTCATTTGGTGCGCTCTTAACCACTTATTGGATAAATTATAAGAAAATGTAAGATCATATGCCGGTGACAATGTCCATATTCCATTTCTATCCATTAAAAAAGAAATATTTTTCACATGATCATCCTGATTGACTGCAATGCAATTAAACACCATTGCCTGTCAATAGCAGTAAAATCTGACAGAGAACGCCCACTGTTCAAAAGCCATTGTTCTATTACGGAATTTCCAAATTTATCTGGCAAAGAATCCGCAACCAAACCAGGCATTCCCCAAAAAGGTTCCCCGGCAAGAGAAGGAAATTCATAGACACTTTTATTGAGCGGCATGCGCAGCGGAGATACTTCTATTCCGCTTTTCAAAAAATCTTCATCATATTCAAAAGAAGTATAAGTTTTTCCTGGTTCTCCATAAATAATTCCTATTCTTGTATTCCAAAGATATACTTCCGCTGTATGATTCATTCCTCATCACCCCATTTGAAACTGGTTTTCGTCTCACTTGATTTTCGCACCCTCTGCTGAGTTTTTCTATTATTTTTTAAATAGTAAGAAGGTCTCTTGGTTTGATCCGGAATTAACATATCTATGTTTTCTCCCAGATTTAACGCCATCATGATTTTAATAAAATTATCTAATTGCACAGACTCTCCCTGCTCCAGTCTGGAAATACTTCTCTTAGATACACCTGACTTCGCCTCGAGATCCATCTGTGTCAGCTTCATAGATACTCTGTGCAATTTTATCTTTTCGCCTAATTCTTTTAAGTAAATTCGATCATCTTTATATTCTCTCATAAATAAACACGCCATCCCTTTGACCATGCAATACATTAACACGCCATTTTTGTCTATTTACATAAATATTATACATTAACGCGCCATTTTTGTCTATTTATTTTTTTATTTTTGACATATTTATTTTTGACTTTTCCACTCCAGAATCTCCTCCAGCCGCTCCTTTACCTTTTTTTCCTCTCCCTGCGTGCCAGGCCGGTAATACCGCTTTCCCTCTAACGACTCCGGAAGGCACTTCATTTTCGTAAGCTTTTCCTCCGTGTCGTGGGCGTACTGGTAGCCCTTTCCGTAATTCAGCTCCTTCATCAGATTCGTGGGCGCGTTGCAGATGTGCAGCGGAACCGGCTCGGCGGGCATCTCCTTAATATCCGCCTTTACCTCCCCGCACGCCACATACAGGGCGTTGGACTTAGGCGCCATAGCCAGATACACGACCGCGT
>CANRJU010000120.1 GCA_947631075.1 uncultured Lachnospiraceae bacterium | reverse complement strand
CCCTATGGCCTCCTCAATGGCGCCGATGGTAATATCCCGGCTGTCGTTATAGCTGGTGCCAAAGCTCACGACCAGAATCACCGGCTGGCTCCCTTCCGCATCCTTTGACACATCTCCCGACGCAGCCCCAGACACATTTCCTGACGTGGCAGTATCTCCCGCACCCTCCTTGCCGCATCCGCCCAGACAGCACACCGCGAGCAGAACGGCAAACAAAATCGCCGAAAATTTCTTCCTGTTCTTATTCTTCTTTTTCCTCTCCATCCTTAACCCTCATTTCCGCAGATTTTCTGCTGTTATTTGTCGAATAGCCCGCCGCCGTGTCCCTGGGCCCGAAAACCGCAACAGAAAAAATCCCTCCCCCGGATATGGAACACGCATCCATTCTCTCCGGGCAAGGGCCGCACGAAAAATAAGCCTAAGGATATTCCTTAAACCTAAAACGTACAGCCAGTTACTCGTGGCCTGAAACCCGACGGTTTCTGTACAGCGGCAGGGCAGGTCTCCCGGCTCACAGATCATGACATTGGCCGCCTTCCCGGTTTCCCAGTGACATATTGGCCTCTGCTCCCTGATTACGGTGACGAGTTCGCGCAGGACTTGCACCTGCTTCCCTTTTCACCGGAACCAATTCGAATTGTGAATTGTTCCGACACCTTGTCGCTTCCTATTCAGCTTGTACCATTCTAACACACTTTTTCCGGGACTTCAATGCCTTTGTGCACCAAAAAACGGGGATAAAAAAACGGAGCCGCTCTCAAAAGCAGCTCCGCCTGAGTTCCTATGCAGTAAATGATTACTCCAAAGTATATGGCATCAGTGCCACATGGCGCGCGCGCTTGATTGCCACTGTAAGGGCTCTCTGATGCTTCGCGCATGTACCGGTAATTCTTCTCGGAAGAATCTTGCCTCTCTCAGACATATACCTCTTTAACTTTGCCACATCTTTGTAATCGATAAAATCATGCTCTTTATCCGCGCAGAACGCGCATACTTTCTTTCTCCTGCGAGGCCCTCTCCTTCTTGCGGGAGCGCTGCCTCCTTCTTTACTATAAGCCATCTTTAAACCTCCTTATAAAATTCCAGCTCCGTACCAGGATCAGTTAAATGGAAGGCCGTCTTCAAGGCCGTCCGGGATGTTCATGAAATCATCATTGGCCGCTGCGGTAGGCTGCGGCGCGCCGCCGTAGTTCTGCGCGGCAGAGGCATTGGCGTCGGCTGTGCTCTTTCTCTCAGCAAACTCCACTTCCTCAACGATGACCTGAACGCCGTAAACACGCTCACCATTCCTATTGGTGTAATTGTCGTTCTGAATGCGGCCGGTCAGCAGCATGCGGGAACCCTGTTTGAAGTATTTCTCGACAAACTCTGCCTGGCGCCCAAAAGCCGTACAGTTGAAAAAATCAACATCCGGCTCTCCCTGACGGGGAAAACGACGGTTTACAGCAATACCAAATCTGGCAATCGCCAATGAGTTCTCTCCCTGGCTGTAACGCACTTCGGGATCGCGGGTAAGATTACCCATAAAAATTACCTTATTCATGGAAGACTCCTCCTTATCTTATGCTCCCTGTTTCACGCATAAGTATCTGAGCACGTTGTCCATAATGCGAAGTCTCTGTTCCAATTCGCCCGGCGTATCTGACTCGGAATCGAACTGAATAAAGTAATAAAAGCCTTCACCCATCTTCTGAATCTCATAAGCAAGCTTTTTCTTGCCCCATTCATCGACGTTCGTAATGGTACCGCCCAGAGTCGTAATGTATTCCTTGGCTCTCTCGACGGTGGCATTTCTTACTTCGTCCTCAACTTTTGCACTAACAACTAAAGCTAATTCATACTTATTCATAGTTGCCTGCACCTCCTTTTGGTCTCTGGCTCTCCCCTCTCATGTGGAAGAACAAGGAAAATGATTTTACATCACAGAAGCAAATTATACCACAAAAAAATGCTCATGGCAAGAAATTTTTCAACGAATTTTTTCACGACAATTTTTTTCACCATTTTTAAAAAAAATTTTTTTCAACAAAATCCCCGGAAGCCCTTTTCGACCGTTTTCCTCGGCACCATGACCTGGCGTCCGCATCCGAGACACCTCAGCCGAAAGTCCATGCCGGTCCGCAGAATCTCCCACCGGTTCTCACCGCAGGGATGATTCTTTTTCATCTTTATGACCTGGCCTACATCAAAATCCATACGCAGCTCCTCCTCTGCCCAACAGCATATCAAATAATACGCCATTCCGCAATGTTTTTTGTATTTGTCATTACCGTATAAACGTGGTATAATAATGAGGAAAATGCCGAGCGACGCTTGCGTCAGGGAGGCATTTGACGAATATCTCCAGCGAGACGACAGTCGAGATGGCAGAATAAAACAAGGAGGTGTTCAGCTTGTCTGAAAAAACCCCCAGAGGAACTCTCCGAGCGTATCTGCGGTGGCCGCTGATCCTGGGAGTTCTTCTCATCCTTATGAATATACACATTTATGTGATAAATATCCGGACCGGAGCCATTGTCTCCCTGTATCTGGCGGTTTATTTTATTGTTGCGGCCGTCCTCTACCACATAGTGGACAACCTCCTGCTGCACAATCTGGTGAACTACTCCATGCAGCTTCACTACAACGTCAGCAAGATCGCGGCCGAGCTAGACATCCCCTTTGCCATACTGGGGCCGGAGGGACAGTATATCTGGGGCAACAAGCGCTTTGAGAGCGTTTTCATGCCGGACAGCCGCAAAAAGCAGCACATCATAGATGTGATTCCCGTAGTCTCCCCGGAGCAGATGCCGAAAGACACGGAGAAAAACACCGAGATTCATTTTAACGACAACGATACTTTTTACAAAGTCATACTCCAGCGCATGGACATCAGCCATTCTCCGCAGAAAGTCCAGAACAGCGCCAAAAAGCTCGGCATCGGGAGCGCGCTGTTTGCCCTGTATGTCTTTGATGAGACGGAGATTGTCCATTATATCCGTGAAAACAACGACCAGCGGCTGGATATCGCCCTTCTCTATATCGACAACTACGAGGAGTCCCTGGCCAAAGTGGACGACGTGCGCCGCGCCCTGCTAATAGCGCTGATCGACCGAAAGATCAACAAGTATATGTTGCGGATCGACGCCATCACCCGCAAGCTGGAAAAGGACAAGTACATCGTGCTGTTCCAGCACAAGTACCTGGCTAAGCTCCAGGCGGACAGATTTTCCATTCTGGACGAAGTTCGCTCCATCAACGCCGGCGAGGACAACACCGTGACGATCAGCATGGGCATCGGCATTCAGGCCGACACATTCCGCAAGCGGCAGGAATACGCCCGCGGCGCTATCGATCTGGCTCTGGCGAGAGGTGGCGACCAGGTCGTCATCAAGACCAAAGACAACATATTATATTACGGCGGGAAAAGCATTCAGCAGGAGAAAAACACCCGCGTGAAAGCCCGCGTAAAAGCCCATGCGCTGCGTGAGTCCATCGAGGCCGCCGACAAGGTGGTGATCATGGGCCACAGCCTGCCGGATGTAGACGCCATCGGCAGCGCCATCGGCATTTACCGCATCGCCCAGTCCGCCGGAAAGCCCACGCGCATTGTGGTAAACGAAGTCACATCCTCTCTGGCGCCCCTCCTGCAGTTATTCCAGGACAACCGGGACTATCCGGAGGATCTGTTTATCACCGGCGAGGAAGCGGAAGAATTTATCGGAAACGGCATCCGGGTCCTGCTCATTGTCGTGGACGTCAACCGGCCATCCTATACGGACGCGCCCCAGCTTCTCAAAATGGTATCCACCCTGGTGGTCATCGACCATCACAGGCAGACCGGCGAATCCTTTGAAAATCCGGCTCTTTCCTACATCGAGCCCTTCGCCTCCTCGGCCTGCGAGATGGTGGCTGAAATCTTACAGTATGCCGGCGAGGAAATCCACTTGCGGCCGGTCGAGGCGGACGCCATGTACTCCGGCATCATGGTAGACACGAACAATTTTATGAATAAGCCGGGCGTCCGCACGTTTGAGGCAGTAGCTTATCTCCGCCGCTCCGGCGCGGATATCCAGCGGATCCGCAAGATGTTCCGCTCCGATATCTCCGAATTTAAAGTGCGGGCCGAGGCAATCCAGAATATGGAGATCTTTCTGGACTTCTACGCCATTGCCCCGTGTAATGCGGACAACTGCGTATCTCCTACCATTGTAGGCGCCAAGATTGCCGACGACCTCCTGGATATCGACGGCATCCAGGCTACCTTTGTACTGACCTCCTACAATGGCAAGATATATATAAGCGCCCGCTCCATCGACGAGCTGAATGTGCAGATCGTCATGGAAAAGCTGGGCGGAGGCGGACATATATCCAGCGCCGGCGCCCAGCTGAGCAACTGCACGCTGGAGCAGGCCGCCGGAAGGTTAAAAGATGTTTTAACAAAAATGAAAGAAGAAGGTGACATATAATGAAGATTATATTACTTCAGGATGTTAAATCCTTAGGAAAAAAGGACGAGATTGTCAACGTGAGCGACGGCTACGCGAGAAACTTTATCTTCAAGAAAAATCTCGGCGTAGAGGCCACTTCCAAAAACCTCAACGATCTGAAGCTCAAGCAGAAGAACAATGAAAAAATTGCCGCGGAAAATCTGGAGGCGGCAAAGGCGTTCGCGGCTGAGATTGCCGACAAGTCCATACAGGTCTCCATCAAGGCGGGGAAGGACGGGAGAGCGTTCGGCTCCGTCTCTACCAAGGAGATCGCGGCGGCAGCCAAAGAACAGTTAAATTACGATTTAGACAAAAAAAAGATGCAGTTAAAAGAACCTATCAAGAATATCGGGACCTATATGGTGCCCATCCGCCTTCACCCGAAAGTGACGGCAGAGCTGAAGGTTATTGTGAAAGGGATATAATCCATGGATGAAACAGCGGTCATGAGAACCATGCCCAACAACCAGGAGGCGGAGCAGGCGGTCATCGGCTCCATGCTGATGGACCAGGACGCCATTGTTCTGGCTTCGGAAAAACTGAATGAGGACGATTTCTACAATACCCGTTTCCGGGCGCTCTATGCGGCCATAGCGGATATGTATCGCCAGGGCAGCGCGGTGGATCTGGTGACGCTGACGGAGAAGCTCCGCGAGCGCGGGGTGCCGGAGGAAGTGGTCAGCGTGGAGTTCATCAGCAATATCATATCCTCGGTGCCCACCTCCGCCAATGTGAAATATTACGCGGATATCGTGTCGGAGAAGGCGCTGCTGCGCCGTCTCATCCACACGACGGAGGACATCGCGAATCAGGGGTACAAGGACACCGCGAATGTGAACGAGCTGATGGAGACGACGGAGCGGGAGGTGTTCCAGCTTGTGAACAGCCGCACGGCGTCGGAGGATTTTATCCCGATCAACGAGGTCGCGCTGGAGACGCTGGAGAATATCCAGAGCGCGGCGATGAGCACCGGCGCTGTCACGGGCCTGTCTACCGGATTTCGGGACTTAGATTACCGCACGGCCGGGCTGCAGCCATCGGATCTGATATTGATAGCCGCCCGTCCCTCTATGGGAAAGACGGCGTTCGCGCTGAACATTGCCGAGTATGCCGCTATGGTAAATCATGTGCCCACGGCGATTTTCAGTCTGGAGATGTCACGGATTCAGCTGGCGAAGCGTCTTATTTCCATGAATTCAAAGGTGGATTCCCAGCGCATCCGGACGGGAACTCTGGAGGACGACGAGTGGGCGAAGATTACGGAGAGCTCGATTATTCTCGGTGAGTCCAGTCTTGTCATTGACGACACACCGGGCATTACGGTCAACGAGCTCCGGAGCAAGTGCCGGAAGCTGAAAATGGAGCGGGGCCTTGAGCTGATCATTATCGACTATTTACAGCTCATGTCTGGGGGGAGCAGTAACAAAAATATTTCCAGACAGCAGGAGATTTCAGATATTTCCCGTTCTTTAAAAGCACTCGCCAGAGAGATGGAATGTCCGGTCGTCGCTCTCTCCCAGCTGAGCCGAGAGGTGGAGAAGCGGGAGGACAAGCGCCCGATTTTGTCCGATCTGCGCGAGTCGGGGGCCATAGAGCAGGACGCGGACGTCGTGATGTTTTTGTACCGGGACGAGTACTACAAGAAAGACACGTCCACCAAAAAGGGCGTGACGGAGGTCATTATCGGCAAGCAGCGAAACGGCCCTACCTGCACAGTCGAGCTGAAGTGGCTGGCCCAGTACACCAAATTCGCCAATCTGGAACACATCAAAAATTAGCCGTTTTATCGCCGGAGAACAGCCACCTATTCTCCCGATATTGGGAGCACATCAAGAAATAGCTGTTTTACAGCGCCAAGCCCCACGGGGTTCTGGCGCTTTTTGTCCCTTTTTCTCTCTTTATGTCATACGTTTTTTCCCTTTTTCTGACATATCCCATAATTCGTCATTTTTCTCATGTTATAATATCCGCAAAGGGCAGAGCCCGCATTTTTGCCGAAAGGCTGTATAGTGAAAAAACATAAGGAGGTAATGTGAATGGACAAGCAGCATTACACAATTTCAGACGCAGCAAAAGAGCTTCATGTAGAAGCCCATGTGCTTCGCTACTGGGAGGAAGAACTGGATCTTTATATCCCCCGAAATAAAATGGGACATAGACTTTACGGTGAAAAAGAGATGAACCTCCTGCGCCAGATCATTCAGTGGAAAGAGGAGGGCCTGACCCTAAAAGAAATCCATGACCGGTGCAGCCCGTTGAACCAGACATCGGAAACGTCCTCCCCGCCCGCCGTTCACGGACTGGTCATACCCTATCCGGCCGATCGCAATATGATACGAGTTCCCGACGCCCCCGCAGAGGGACAAGCTGAGGTGACTCCGGTGAAAGAGGACGACAAAATGCAGCAGTTCAAGCGGATCCTCGGCCGCATCGTGTCTGACGCGATCCGCGACAATTCCCAGGAACTCACGTCGGACATCGCTGGACATGTATCCGAGCACGTCAACAAGGAGCTGGACTTCCTTTTCCGGGAAAAAGAGGAGGCCGACGAAAAACGCTACCGGCAACTGGACGAGACGATCCGGAATTTCCAGAAGGCCCGCTATGAGGCGGCAGCGGCAGAAATCAACGAATCCAAATCGCGCCGGAAAAGACGGCACGCCAAAAAAAATCCTGTATGAATTTCATACAGGATTTTTAAGGCGACTACCAGATTTGAACTGGTGATCAGGGAGTTGCAGTCCCACGCCTTACCACTTGGCTAAGTCGCCATATTTACTATATTATATTCTATGTGACAAACTGCCCAATGATGACTGGTAGATTCTCTCGAGATGACTCCAAGGGGATTTGAACCCCTGTTACCGCCGTGAAAGGGCGGTGTCTTAACCGCTTGACCATGGAGCCAAAAAAGCTCCCCGAGTAGGACTCGAACCTACGACAACGCGGTTAACAGCCGCGCGCTCTACCGACTGAGCTATCGAGGATT
>CANRJU010000119.1 GCA_947631075.1 uncultured Lachnospiraceae bacterium | reverse complement strand
GGGTTTGACGAGATTTTTATAACAAGATATAACAGTTATTAAATCCCTAAAAATACCTCAAGTGAGAATTCAAATTTACTCTTTATATTTTTTCATTTTTCTGCCATACTATAAATAACCATTATACTATAAATAATCATAATGTAGTAAACTGCGGGGCGCAAGCGGGCCTGGCTCGCCGCAACGCTCCAGAATGGAGGAATTTATGCCTTGTATTTATGCCCACGATTCCTTTGGGCGGAAAGTGAAAGAACAACTGCCCGAAGAACTTCAGACTATTATTGACCATCACGGAAAAGAATTTGCCGCAGGGCTTCAGGGCCCGGACATCCTGTTTTTTTATCATCCCCTGCGCCGTCTGCGCACCAATCAGCTGGGGTACTGGCAGCACCGCCAGCCCATCGCGCCATTTTTGAAAAAAATGCTTCCGAAGTTGGAAAAAGAGGGGACGGATTCCGGTCTGTACGCCTATATTCTCGGCTACATCTGTCACTTTATGCTGGACAGCGAGTGCCACAGCTATATCATTCCCTTGTCCGAGCGCCCCGGCCTGTACCACCTCACCATTGAGAATGAATTTGACCGCCATCTGCTACAAAAGGACGGCCACGCGCCCCTGACGTACCCCATCTGGAAAAAAATCCCCTGCGGCGAGGACATTGTAAACGCCATCCACAAAGCCTACGGGGCTCTGCAGATCACGAAAAAACAGATTCGGAAATCCCTGCGGGGCATGCGATTCTACAAGCGTCTCCTGAGCGGCGGCCGCTCCATCAAGCGCTGCGTGATAAGAATGTGCATGTTTCTGACTATGCACTACCACGAACTGGAGGGTCACATGATGAATCTTCATCCCAAAAAATACGCCGCCAAGACCAACCAGAGCTTACAGCTGATCTACGACAACGCCGTCTCGGCCACCCGCGATATCCTGCAGGATTTCCACCTCACCGTGACGGAGGGAAAGCCCCTGAACGAGCGATTTTTCTGTACCTTCCGGTCCAACGAGACGGCGACGGCCTGACCGGATACACAAATGACTGGATACACGAATGGCCGAATACACGAATAGACAGCCATGACCTCTCCGGGCAGGACTTATGAATCACTGCCCAGATCGCGCTTGTACTGGCGCAGAAACTCGTAGACCAGCTTGCGCTTTTCATGCCAGAATTTCTTGCCGGGCGCCGTGACAAATTCCATCTGCTTCATGTGCCGGTAAGTATATTTTTCAAAATGGCGGCACACCAGGTCGAAGCTGGGATTTTCCTCCTTGGAGGCAATCCACGCGTCCAGAATAATCCCCATGGCCCCCGTGTCGTCCAGCATATCCGCCTCCATCAGCACCACCAGCTCCAGGGGCGTGCCCCGCTCGTGCAGCAGCCTCTTGTTGGAGTGCTCGCCGATCAGATAGCAGATAAAATCCACCTGCTCCGGGGCATAGGAGCGCCGCTCCAGGTAATCTCTGCAAATGGCCGCGCTGGCCCTCGCGTGGTCCTCCTCCCCCTCGGTCCCGTATCCCACGTCGTGAAAAATCGTGGCGATTTTCAGGGATTCCTCATCCAGCGTGTCGTCCTTTAACTGCTCCGCGATCCGAATCATCCACTGATACACCCTTACCGTGTGGGCATAGCGGTCATATTCGATTTTATTTTTGCTCTTATCTCCCTTTTTCCGGTCATAACTGTAAAGAATTTCTTCCACATAACGAAACATGGCCTTGTGTTGTTTCATGATCATTTCCTTTTCAAGAACATATGGTTCCCGCGCATCCTCCGGCGCTTTGCGGGAGGATTTTCTTCCCCTATTATACTCATTTCCCATAATGAAGTCAACAGGCCCGTCGGTTTGGATAGAATCTGAATACACGCGAAAAGGGGCTTCACACTAAATAGTTAGTGCGACAGCCCCTCTTGTTCACTGATAAAACATTTTCTTTTTAATTATTCGTCTGAGTTTTTTCCTTAAAATCAGACAAAAACTTTTCGACGGCATCTCCACCTGAATAGGTGCCGTGCCCCTCCCAGGTAATGCTTGTAATACGATCGCAGCCGTTAAAGGACCGATTTCCGATACTTGTCACGCCAGCCGGAATACTGATATTCGTTAAACTGCTACAATTTTCAAATGTGCCGTACTCAATGCTCGTCACACCTTTTGGAATATGAATCTCCGTCAGATTACTGCAGCCGCTAAAGGCACTGTCTGCTTATGTCAAGTAACATCTAAAAATTTTTTTGATTCTTTTAGATGTATCATTTTCAAGTTCTTCACAAAAGTCCGTCTACTCACCATAGATTTCAGTTCTGCTTTTTCTTGAACCTCCCCCTAACACAACTCTAAAAGGCAGCACTCTTATTTCTTTTGTTTCTCTATCAAGTTCGATCCTACAGGCAAATCTCACATCATGCTTTTCCAAAAAATTCTTTGTCTCGACAAAAATATATTCTTTGTCCTCGGAATCCCAAGAAGCATTGTCAAAATCTTTAAAATAACAATCCACTTCCATATATCCATGAATCCATAAAGATGCTGTGATTGTATCGCTGCCTATATCATCTATTGTGTGAATTTTCAGATTTGACAGGCGGCAACACTTCAAATATGTCTCATCATAATCATATCCTTCGACAACACCATATCGATCAATTGATAATCCACGAACCTCAATACAGCTATCATCAATCATTTCCTCTATCGTCTGTAAGATAGAAGCAGCACAATCCTTTATCAATTCAAGTGCATTGGCATAATATTCTTTATCATTTTTATTTAATGTGTCAAAGAGATCACTTAAAGAGGTAAAAAACAAATGGTTTTTAATTCCAGCACATGCTTCTCTGAAACCTTTGTCCTGACTAATGATTGCTACAGTTTCCTTATCGAAACGATTTCCAATTTCCTGAGCAATAAACGCATCAGGGAATTCTTTTCTTTTTTTCTCACTTTCTTCAAAAGGTGGACGAATAGCAAAATAATCTTCAAGAATTTTTTCGATGTCTATTTCACTTGCATCCAGTCTTTCAACTTTGCAATCCTCTAAAAATTTTGAAAATTTTTCTTTGACGTTTTTCTCTATTTCTCCCTTGTCAGGCTTTTTCATATACATCCCCATTCCAAAATCGTCAAAGTATTGTTCTGGAAATATCTTCCCATACACTTTTCTTAATTCTTTTGCTTTCCCACATATGCTATGAACACGCTGACATATATGTTTTTCTACTTCTTTTATTACAATGTTACTTAGTACGAGCTTGATTTTTCCGTTTTGAACATTTTTAACAAGCAAGCTCATTGTGCTGTCGTCACCAAAATCGAATTTGTTTGCTACGAATATATTCGTATCTATTGTGACATTTAACGGATATTCTATCATTCTTTTACGTCATTGCAACTCTCGAAGATATTGCAATCAGTCTCCTTCCTGTTTTTCAAACAAATACAGTATACCATATCTCTCTCCGTTATTCCACGCTTTTCAGCAGACAGACTTCCCTCTTTCTGCAAAAAAGAAGAAGTGCAAGACTTTTCCCGCACTTCTTAGTGTTAATGCTCTATTTTCTTTTAATTAGCGCCTAATCAGCTTCTCTCCTGGCATGCCATCTTCCACTGAAGGTTTTCTGCGATATTGACGGTCTGCAGTAGACATTTCATTAAACTCCCTGCACTTCCATCTGACTTCTATATGCTCGTCGTCGTACACAAGCACCTTTTCAATGACGGTAAGCAGTTTTTCCTTATCAAATTCCTTTAAGGCGGAGGCTGCTTTAAGTTTATCGGTTTCTAAAGCGATTCTGCCCTGCTTTTCCTGCCATTCTTCTTCCTTCCTTTTCAACTGTTCTTCTTCTTTAGCCAGGTTGGAAAGCTGCTTCACAATCTTTTCATACGCTTCCAGATAAGCTTCTTTCGTGAGACTGCCGCTCCGATAATCCGTATATATCTTTAATTTTTCTGACTTCTTGCGAAGCTGTTCCTGCTCAATCTGCCCCATACGAAATGAAAATTCACTGTCTCCCGCCGCTGTTCCTCCCTTAAACTTCTGGTCTCCTGATGGCTGTTCTGCCAGCAATGAGGTAACATTTACGAGTTCCAGAATGGTTCGTTCCAGCTTTTCCCTGTCTATGCGTAATGTTTTGCAGCCTTCTATCCCGGATGAAGAAGCCATGCGGCAGACATATCTTTTCTTTGATGTTGTCTTGCGAAGGGCGTGATTGCAGTAAGGACAGATAAACAAGGCTTTTCTTGTTCCCGATGTTCTAACGGTGCTGCGGTTCCTGCGGCTTTTTTCAAGCACTTCATTCGCTTTACGAAATAACTCTTTTGATACGATCGGCTCATGGGTTCCCTCAGCTCTGATCCACTCGGACTTGTCTTTTTTTACCTGTTTTCTGCTTCCCGGACAGACATTTCCGGTTTTATTCCATACACTTACGCCGATATAGCACTCATTTCTGATTATTCCGTTGATTGTGCCTGTATCCCACAATCTTGTTCCGGTATTCGTGACGGCTATCTTTCTTATTCCATGAAGCGCCTTATATTCTGCCGGCGTCATAATCCCGCTGCCATTAAGATAAGAAATAATCTCTCTTTTTTTCTTTCCGCTTGCCACAAGTTCAAAAATCTGCTTTACAGTCTCTGCAGCTTCATTGTCAATGAGCAAATGGTGTTTATCCGCGGGGTCTTTCATATACCCAAATGCCGGAATGGCAGCAAGGCACTCGCCCCGTTCTGCCCTTGTCCGCTGGGCGCTCTTTACCTTGGCAGATAGATCCCGGCTGTACATAGCATTGATGATGTTGTGGAGCGCAACGCTCATCCCGCCGGTCATGCCGTCAAAGCACGCGCTGTCATATCCGTCATTAACTGCTATCAGCCGTACTTGTAATATAGGAAGAATCCGCTCCAGATAGTTTCCCACCTCCAGATGATCCCGCCCGAACCGTGACAGGTCTTTTACAATAATGACCGAGAGCTTTCCCCGTCTTGCGTCATCCATCATCCGCTGAAACGCCGGGCGGTCAAAATTAGTCCCGCTGAAGCCGTCATCCACATATTCCTTTACCGGGAATCCCGCAAATTCCGTATGTTCATAGATATAGTTTTCTATCAGTTTCCTCTGGGCTGTCACGCTGACACTTTCTTCCTTTTCTCCCGTTTCCACATCCAGATCCTCAGAAGAAAGGCGGATATACTTAACAATCACCTTGTCATTTACCATCTTCCGCACCTCTTTTCTCTGCTATCTCCACCGTATCTTTCAAAATATCATCGTATTTCAGGCGGATTTCCAGTGATTTGTCTTTATGCACCTCTACCCGGTCAACAAATGCCTCCACAATCTCTTTGGTCAGCTTTCTCTTATTCTTATATGTTTCAAAGAGCTTCTCCCAGTCCTGCGGCACGGGATGATTTCTGTCATACGTTTTTTGGTATGCTGCAAGATCAGAAAGTTTATCGGAAAGGCTTTTCTCCATCTGTTTGTCATGGTCAAGATATTCCCGGTATTGCTCCAAATCAATGATATCCGAGGAAAAATCAACATATAACGCCTGTTTATGCTCTTTCAGCTTGTTTAGTTCCGCATGGATCCGGCTGATTTCTTTTCCAATCCCATCAAACTTCCTTATGCTTTCCTGTCTCCTGTTGAGCCGGCGGAGCATTGACGCCTTATCCAGACCTATGACAATATGCGCATGAATCACCTTCATTACAGCATTTTCCACTTCTTCCAGCATCACATAATGCCCCTCCCCGCAGCATGGCTTATATCTGGCATTACCGCTGCAATAATACTGCGGTCTGGTACGGCGTTGCTTTTTTAAATACATTTTTCTGCCACAGTCCGCACAAAAGATATGGTCCTTTAACAGATTCATGCTGCTCACGGAAAAGATCCCCGGCTCTTGGGGATGCTCATGTTTATGCTTGATCTCAGCGATAACCTCCTGAGCCTGTTCAAACAATTCTCTTGACACAAGCGCCTCATGGGTATTTTCAACAACCATCCATTCCTTCTGATCCCGGATTTCCCGCTTTTTCCCCCTGAGCGGGAATTTCTCCGTCTTGCCATGCACACTGTCTCCAATATAATACCGGTTCTTCAGAATTTCCCTTACGGATGTGCCAATCCAGCTGACATTCATGCCCTCCGGTATCTCCCCAGTCCTTTTCTTTGTAAAATATGCCTTGGGGCACACAATCCCTTCCTGCGTCAGAATCCGCGCCACCTTGGAATAGTTCTTGTACTCTATGAACAGTTCAAAAATCCTTGTCACATTTTCAGCCACTTCCGGGTCCGGGACAATCCGATGCTTATCTTTCGGATCTTTCATCAGGCCGTATGCCAGACAACCTGCCACGCATTCTCCTTTTTTCCAGCTGCTTTTATTCGAGGACTTAATCTTTCGGGAAATGTCCCTGGCATAATGTTCATTGAAAATGTTGGAGAGTCCGACCATAAGCCCGCTGCCTTCTCTTTCAGAATCATAATGGTCATTTACCGCAATGAATCTGACATGAAAAAACGGAAACACCCTTTCGATATAATTCCCGGCGTCAACATAGTTTCTCCCCAGCCTGGACAGGTCCTTTACAATAACACAGTTAATCTTCCCATCACGGATATCCTGCATCATTTCCGCAAAACCCGGCCGGTCAAAGTTGGTCCCTGTCTTGCTTATATCAAAATATTCCCTCACTACTTCAATATCATCCCTGCCGGAAACGAAATCCTGCAAAAGAGCCATCTGGTTCTCAATGGTATTTCTCTCCCGGTTCAATTCGCTCTCAAGTGAAAGCCTTGCATAAAGCCCTGCATGAAAGCCGGCAAAAGAAGGCTTCACTTCATCTGGAATTAAGACTCCCTCTGTCTTGCCCTGTCCGACAGCGTACAAAGAATCTGTTTTTCTCGACTTTCTTGCCATCATCCCACCTCTTTCCCGCTAATCGCCAGTCTGCCATCGGCATTTTCTATCTTGCAGCCCATCTTTTTCAGTTTTCCAAGCATTGATTGGTAACAGTCATCAAAATTAAAAATCACCTCAATATGCTTTTTATCCATGATCCGAATCCTGTCTATCAGTTCCACCGCTACGGCCCTCGTCAGCTCCCTGACATTTTTATGTTCCTTAAAATAGGAAAGCCATTGGAACTTATCCGAGGACTGTTCAAGGACAGAAGATATTTCCTGTTCCAGTGACCGGAGCGCAGCTTCCGCATTTCTTTTTTTAGCGGTATATCCCTCATACATCTCCATATAATCTTCCTGTAGGATAATGCCTTCTTTCATATCCTCATACAGATGATCCCTAAGTTTTTTGTTCCTCGCCACCCTTTCTTCCAATTCTTCCTTACGATTTTCCAATTCCCGCAATTCCATCTGCTGAAACGGGACAATGTCAACATATTTGTTGATTGGCACTTTCTCGTCACCGCCTGGTTGCAGATTATTATCACCGCATATGCTGCCGTTTTGCAATATATC
>CANRJU010000118.1 GCA_947631075.1 uncultured Lachnospiraceae bacterium | reverse complement strand
AAAGCTATTGTAATAATGATCCTGCTGATACTGTTTGCCGCCGCGTGCTGCATTTTCTTTTTCAGGGAATATTTTAACTTTTTCGCGCCCTTTTTTATCCTCTTTCCGTTCGTGTATACATTGTGCGGCGCCGACATGCTGTAATCCCGGTAGAACACCGTAGAGCCTATGCCGGATAAGCCGCTCAAATTCTGGGTGCGGAGCTCGTCCATCTTATTCACCGCGTACTTCGTATGCCCGAAATGACAGAAAATGGCGTCCCACTCCGAGGCGAACTGTACAAAATAATGTCTCGCGCTGCGCACGGAGCCGGTTGTCTTTATGCTGTCCACGTCCTGATAAATCGCGAGCATCCGGGTGATGCCGCCCTCCGCTAACGCCTCGTATATAATATCCGCCCGCGACGTGCCTTTCTGGCGGTCATACGCGTACTGGATATTGTTGATCACCACCGCTACCGGCCGCTTTTTTTCCACCGACGGCTTTACCCACTGCCCCGTCAGGGAGCTCCTCACCAGTCCCTCGTGGGGATCCTTTGTGGGCTCCGGCTCCGGCGCGTCCGCCGTCTCGCCGGGCTCCGACACGTCCGTCGGCGTCATTGTCTGCTCCGCGTCCTTCCATTTAAAAAAAATCACGCCGCAAAAAACGAGCAGCAGAACCGCGGCTCCGGCAAATACCCCTATTACGATTTTTTTCTGCTTTGAATTCATCCCTGCCTCCTAATTCCCAATTCTTCCATAATATCCCTCTGCGCCTGCTCCATGGCCGCGCGGTCGTCTTCCTCTATGTGGTCGTAGCCGAACAGATGCAGCATGCTGTGCACGACGAGGAAGGAAAATTCCCGCTCCTCGGAATGGCCGTACTCGTTTGCCTGCTCCCGCACTACATCGCCGCACAGCACAATATCCCCCAGCACAAGTTCCTCCGTCTCCGGCGACACCGCAATGGTCGCGAGGAAGGCGGCCCCCTCAAAATCACCGGGGCTGTCGTACTCCATCATGGGAAAGCTGAGTACATCCGTGGGCCTGTCCACCTGGCGGAACTCCCGGTTCAGCCTGTGAATCTCCTCCTTTGACACAAGGGTCACGCTGACCTCCGGCTCGTAGGGGCATCCCACATAATCCGTCACACAGGATATCAGCCGCTCTAACTGCGCATCCACCGGAAACCCGAACTCCCCGCCCCACTCATTTTCATATAAAACCGTCATGGCCGTCCTGTCCTCCTGCCGCCCTTCGCGTTGTTCTTCCGGGACTCTTTATATTTTTCCCTGGCCTCGTATTTCTCATAGGCATGTACAATTTTCTGCACTAACGGATGGCGCACCACGTCCTTATTGGTCAGATAGCTGAACCCGATCTCCTCCACGTCCTTCAGGACGCGGGACGCCTGTTCCAGACCGGACTCCGCGCTGAAAGGCAGATCCTTCTGGGAGAGATCCCCCGTAATCACCACCTTGGAGCCAAAGCCGATGCGCGTCAGAAACATCTTCATCTGCGCGGGCGTCGTGTTCTGCGCCTCGTCTAAAATAATAAAGGCGTTATCCAGCGTCCGGCCCCGCATATAGGCGAGCGGCGCCACCTCGATCAGCCCCTTTTCCGAATTTTTCATAAAGCTCTCCGCCCCCATGATCTGATAGAGGGCGTCGTATAAGGGCCGCAGATACGGGTCGATCTTGCTCTGGAGATCTCCTGGGAGGAATCCCAGATTCTCCCCCGCCTCAATGGCCGGCCTGGTGAGGATAATCTTGCCCACGTCGTCATTTTTAAACGCCTGGATGGCCATCGCCATGGCGAGGTAGGTCTTTCCGGTCCCCGCCGGGCCGATGCCGAACACCATCATTTTCTCCTGAATCTGCCGCACATACTTCTGCTGTCCGAGCGTCTTGGGCTTGATCGGCTTTCCCTGAATCGTATAGCCCACCAGTTCCTTGTCGATCTCCGCCAGAGACACATCCGAGTGCTCTTTGACCAGCGATAATATATAATCCACGTTCTGTTCCGTGATGTCATTGCCCCGCTCCGACAGGCGGGTGAGCTCCCGAAATACATACTCGGCGTCTTTCACCCGGCTCTCCTCGCCCAAAAGCTTCACCGCGCCATCCCGCGGAACCACGCTGACATTCAGGGCGCGCTCAATAATCTTCACATAGGCGTCCATTCCGCCAAAAATATTCCGCTCGTGTTCCGCCGGTATATCCAGTTTCAATTCGTAATTTTCCATACTGTCCTTCATTTCTGAGCGGGCTGCGTCCGCTCCTGATCCGTCACGGGCTTTTCCCCGGTCTGGCTGCACAGAAAAGAAATGTCCGCCAGAATCTTCCAGTTCTCCTCGTCCTGCTTTCTCATGACGGCCGAGCGGGAGACAACCTCCATCCCCCGGTCCGCCAGCCGTGTCAGAACGCGCCGGTACCAGGCAAGCCCCTCTTTTTTCAATTCATCCGTGGTACGGCTGGCGCTTTTTTGATCGTACTCGATATAAACGGCCTGCCGCACATCCACCGGGTACTCAAACGGGTGGATCACACGGTCTGTCCATACCGTGGTCATTATATCATATTTGTGGGAATTATCCAACCATTTAAAGGGATTTCTTATAGAAAAACTTTGTCCGCCCAGTTCCACCTCAAGCGCCTTCAGCTCCCGGCCCGTGTATACTTTTTTGTCATAGGATACGGGAATGAGTTTCTCCTTTTTCTTATTTACGAGAATCGTGACCGCGCCCTTCGCCGCCACGCCGATTTTTTCCGTAACCGTGTCGCTGTCGTCCGTGATCGGCACAATTCCGCTGATGAGAATCTGACCCTTTTTTACCTTGTCTCCTTTTTTCACGCAGGCGGTCCCCCGGTTGACGGAAATCTCCTGCACCACGCCGCCGTACAGCGCGGTTACATGGCAGGGCTGCTTTTCCGCCTCATGGACCACTCCCTCTTTTCCCTCCTTGATGGAAATCTGCAGGACGCTCCCTTTTTCCTCGGCGGACACCCAGCTGATATCCGGGTGCACCCGCCGGATTTCCTTTTCAATGGCGTCGCAGTTCAAGCGGCTGCGCCTCATGCCCGGATAGACCTGCATCGCCTCCACCGTTCTCCCCAACGTCTCCCTGGAATATCGCTCCTGCCCCCGGTATGTAATCTCCCAGACAAAAGATGAGAGAATATTCAGCAGGCAGAAAAATAATAGCATCCCGGTAAAAAAACTCAGGTTCCTTTTCACATAAAAGAGCCAGAAAGGAAATCCTCTCCGGCAGGCGATCCGGGGACAGACGCCGGATTTATACGCCAGCGGGGGAAGCCTTCTGTAGTCCTTTGCCCCCACAGAAAAAAAGACGCGCTCCCCGCCCTGAATCGACCACAGCCGGATCCCGTGGTGCCTGCACATATTCATGAATCTCTCCCAGGCCCCGTCCGATACCTGGCAGACCACATATCCTCTGAACCACTTCAGCTCGATCTCCTCCTCTACATCGGAATATACTGCACCATCTGGATATTTCCCCGTATCTTGCAGTCCTCTCTTGTAAAGCGGTCGATTTCCAGCTTTTCCCCCTCGATCAGAAGTTTCACATGCTTTCCCTGCAGCTTGATCAGCGTGTTGGAATATTCGATAATCGATTTGTAATTTTCCACCAGAGCGCTGTGGTTTCCATACATATTGACAATAGTAGCCCCCTCCGCCACGTCCGGCGGGATGTTGAGTCTCTCTGCCAGCTTTCCCATCACAGTCCCCCAAAGCGCTTTTTATTATTATATGATGCCCGGGCCAAAAGGTCATGATTTTTCGCGCAAAAATGCAACGCCCTGCCGCGGCATTTACACTTAGGAGCCTAATCACGCTCCCATCCCGCGGCCATTCCACGAAAAAAGCCTGCTTCCATATACTATATGAAAACAAGCTTCTTCCTATGTGCCATTATTTGTATTTTCTTTTACGAGCAGCTTCAGACTTCTTCTTGCGTCTAACGCTTGGTTTTTCATAATGCTCTCTCTTGCGAATCTCCTGCTGAATCCCCGCCTTTGCGCAATTTCTCTTGAAACGGCGCAGTGCGCTATCCAGTGATTCGTTCTCTTTGACTGTTACACTAGACATTGTATCACACCTTACCTCCCTCCAGTTGTAAATTGTGCTTCAATACAACTGATCGGGTATTTTTGCACTAAAGTAAATTATACCATATTTTTTCCATACGTCAACTGTTTTTTTGAAACCGTCCTATTTAGCCCGTCCTATTTAGTCCCATTTTGGCCCTTTTCGCTGTCTTTTTCCTGGTCATATGGCTTCATATTTTTGCGAAATTCCGTTTTGTCCGTCAGAACAGATGTAAAATCCGCGTTCCCTCCCACTAGATTCATCGCTACATCATACTTCAATGACAGGACATAGCTGAGTTTCTCACTTTGACCGCTGTTGGGGGCCATCTCCGGAATGCCCATCTGTTTAAAGCCAAGGGCAATCGCATTGTCCCAGGATGTTCCGGGTGACGTCGCAATCTTGACGTTCTCGTGATAGACCCTGTATTCGCTGTCCGCCCACAGAACCGTTTCTTTATATTTATTCTTGTTGACATATTTCCACAGGGAATAACTCACTTCGCTTGTTCCGCCACCGGACTGTCCCATCTTATATTTCCGGATCCACTTTCCATCATCTGTCAGCTGGTACAGGCTGACGACATAATCCGAGTAGTCTATGAATTTTCCTGTGACATTTTCTTCCGTGTAAAGATATATGCCGTCCTTCAAGGTAATCAGTCCCGCGGAACAATGATATTCCTCACAGGCGGTCGTCTCCGTCAGCTGCTCCGTATCGACCTGGTAGATTTTCCCCTTGTCATCTCTGGAATAGATCCGCGCCATAAGGGCGCCCGGCGACTTCTTCCTGTCAAAATAAAAGACGATGAGATCCTCGGTTCCATCCATGTTCAGATCCGCTATATTGGCGGCAAACAGGCCCGTCCGCTTGTCCCAGCAATTATATTTATTTACGTCCGCGTAATAATCATTTGCGGTGAGCCTTGACGACTTCTTATTTACATTTACATAACCGTAATCGGGCAGGAGCTTGTCATGGATAAACTGATAGTAATCGGTCACCTTCCCGTGGCACTCGTACCCCTGCCAGTCGGCCTTGTCTGCCAGAATCCGGTATTGCTCCGCCGCGTGATCATCTGACATATATTTTAAGACATACCCGGCCGGGTTTTCAATGATTGCCTGATGAAATGAAATCGCGTAATCGCAGCCCTTGACCTGAATATCCTTGAGAATGTGGAACACCTCGTCAAAATACAGAGCGCTTTTATAGTCCTCTTTCGCGTTCAGCTCTGTCGCGGCTTCGAGCAGGACGGGATATGTGTTTCTTGCCAATATCCCCGCGCCCAGCACCATTTGCCCGTAATACGCGATGTCGTCGCAGTTCATGAGCCTGTTCGCAAGGCTCGCGCCGACGGAAAATGTCTTTTTGATAAGCCGTCCGCACAGCCATTTTTTGCAGACATCGTCAAAAGCCGCGGAGGCTGTTTCGGCGCTGTATTCAAACATATTTTTTTCAGCCAGAGTCTTGGCGGCATTTTTATACATTTCCTCCCACTCCCCGTTTTTACCGAGGTCGATTTCACTTAAAATCGTGTTCAGGGATTTATACAGGCGCTCCGCCTCGCTGCTGTCGTCTGTTTTTATCCTCTCCGCGATATTTTTCCACGTTTCATACCATTCCTCGGACGCTGCGGACGCGGCGCGGTAAAACAGATATTTGTCGACAAACTCGCTGAATGTAGTGCTGGTGAGCTCCATCGCGTCGCCAAAGTAATCCAGAGCCGTCGTGCTGCTGTCCAGAAATCCGGCTAATTGATCTCCCAACGACGACTGATACTCTTTTTTCATCTTTTCCGTCATAACCGCGAGCTGCGGCATGAGCTCGTCCTTTTCCTCTTTCCGGAGGCTGTGCACCATATTGAGCGCTTTTTCCGTGGAATCGATCAGTCCTCCCACTTTGTCATAGTACTCCCCATTTGCTGTGTCCAGATTGGACTTTGTCTTTTCCAGCATATCCGCAAGATCCGTCAGCAGCTCCTCAAATGCGCCGCAAAGAGCTTTCTCATAGCTCTCCCTGTAATTCTCCGACGCGGCCTCGCTCTGCATTAAATCCGTCAAAAGTATATCATACTCATTTGTCAGCTCTAATTCCTCATCTCCCACAAGCATACACACATTTGACATCGTCAGCCATGCCTTGTTTACTTTGGCCTGATTCGCTTCTTCGTAGGCTTTTGAGGCCTGTCCCGCAAGATCGTGCTTCGCCGACAAAATCTCCTGATACTCCTGGCCCTCCAGATATTCCAGGTGCTGAAGAACATAGTTTTCCTGCTCAAGCGTCCCGGCATCGCCTTCTAACAGGTCGACGGTCTGAATTTTCGCCGCATCGGGCTCCTGCTCTTTGCCAGCGGGAGCTGTTTCTTTTTTGCCGCAGCCGGATACCAGCAGTAACAGGCATATAATAATCGCCCCTATTCTCTTACTTGTTTTCATTTTAATCCCCCTTCTCGGCCTCATCCAGCTTTTTTCGCAGTGTATCTTTTTTCTCATTATAAAATGTAGACATGTCAACATTTTTACAATATAATTAGTTCAGAAAGAAGCGCTGCGACAAGCGGTTGGCTTTAATCACAACAAGTTTAAGATTTACTCAAACTGCCGTCACTTAGCCGAGTGGCGGTAGTTGCTTTTTACGATAATTGTAACTACACCAGCAGGCACACCAGCGCGGCCGCCACCGCCCCGATTGCCACCACCACGAGCCCCAGATCAAAGAACGCGAGGACCAGCGCGGCCAACGTCCCCACTAAGGACGCCCGCTCGTCTCCCGTCGCGTAAAAAATCGACGGAAACGTCAGCGCCGCCAGCACCGCGTAGGGCACATAATACAAAAACGATTTTACAAACCGGGACCGGACCTTCCGCTGAAACAGCGTGATGGGCAGCACGCGAATCAGGTAAGTAATTCCCGCCATCAGCCCGATACAGATTAACATTCTATATATATCCATCTTTATCCTCTTTCCAAAGCGAATCAAATTCTATCCGCTTTAGCGACTATCTCACTATCTTTATTTCTTCTGAATTATTCCTCCCGGACCGTTTCTTCCGGCGGCTCCTCCACCGGGAACACAAGCGCCGCCACCGCCGCCGCGATCACCGTCGCTATAATCACCTGAAATCCGGAGGAAATCCATTGAAAGGCCGGCACATAGTACATCACACTGGACAGCGCCACCGACAGCCCGATGACAAACAGGACCGGGCGGCTCTTTTTCGCCGGGGGCAGAATAATAGCGATAAACATCGCGTACAGCCCTAACTCCATCGCGCGCGCCAGCGGATCCGGCATAAGCCCGGACGCCGCCGCTCCCAGAAAGGTGCCGAGCGTCCACCCGAAAATCGGCGTGGCAATCAGTCCATACATATACGGCGCTCCGATGCTGCCAGATTCCGCGGACGCGACCGCGAACACCTCGTCGGTAATTCCAAATCCAAATAAAAGGCGGCTGCGGACT
>CANRJU010000117.1 GCA_947631075.1 uncultured Lachnospiraceae bacterium | reverse complement strand
CCATCATGACCGCCAGCCCCGCGCACGCCGGGAACAGAAACGCCATATTTAAAAACAGCCGAAATCCCCGGAGCCTCGCAAAGACAAACAGATTGAGCCACGCCATTATGACGCCCGCGCCCCCCGCCGTAAGCAGAATCCGCGCCGCCAGAATGTACGCGTAATTGTAGCGGCAGCTGTTTTCCAATTCCCGCATCCCGCGGTTATCCGACAAAATGACAAAGCCGAGCATAAACGCGTCAAAGCAGAGGAAAAAGACCTCCGCCACGGGCAGCAGAATCCGCGTGTCCGCCCAGGCTCCCGCTCCCGCGCTCAAGAGCAAGAGGGCCGATAAAAGAAAATACGCCCAGCCGGGAATGTAGGACGCCTGCAGCCGGAAAACCGAGAAAAATCCCCCTCTCTTTTTCACATCCGGGAGCCGCCGCAGGCACCGCTCCACCTGCTCCGGCTCCGGCTGCTCCGCCGGACAATTTTTCAGCCATTTTTTCACTTCGCGTTCCGTCATAATTTACCCTCCATTCGTTTCCTGCAATTTTCCAGTCCGCGCCGCACCCTCGTCTTTACCGTGTTCACCGGAATCTGCAGAATTTTCGCGATTTCCCGGTATCTAAGCTGCTGAAAATAATGCAAGATCAGACATTCCCTCTGCTCCTGCGGCAGTCCTCCAAGCAGCTCCTCGACCAAAACCTTCTCCTCCACCCGCAATGCCTCCTCCGCCGGACCGGCCCGCTCCTCCTCCGCCTCCTCCGGCAGAAAATCACGGCCGCCCGCGCGGTAAAAATCCACCACCGTATTGTGCGCCAGCCGGTAGAGAAAGGTGGAAAATTGGGCGACAGGAATAAAGCGTCCGAGGCTTTTCGTCATTTTCAAAAATGTCTCCTGCGTCAAGTCCTCCGCCGTCTCCCGGTGCATCGTCCGCTTGTATATATAATTGTAAATCGGCGCGTAATATTTTCTCACCAGCTTGTCCAGCGCGGCGCGGTCGCCGCCCCTCGCCCGCTGTACCCAGATAAAATCCTGCATGGCCCTCTCGTTTCCTGTGGAATTTTCAATTTGGCTTTCTATATATTATAAACGAATGGGACTCGAAAAAGGTTTCAAGAATTTTTAATTTTTTCGGGAAATTTATTGACGGGATGATACCACAGTATTATAATAGAAACAAACTAATACCACAGTATTATATCTGGAGGTGTTTTATGGAACAGAATATGATTATCTATCACGGTTCCCAGCAGATTGTTGAGACGCCGAAATTTGGTATCGGAAAGGAATATAATGATTACGGACAGGGCTTTTACTGCACAGAAAACATAGAGCTTGCCAAAGAGTGGGCCTGCCCTGTAAAAAAAGACGGTTACGCCAATAAATACCGTCTGACGCTTGACGAGATGAATGTCATGCACCTGACCAGAGGAAAATTTAATATTCTCAACTGGCTCGCGATCCTGCTCGCCCACAGAAAATTTGACATCAGTTCGCCAATCGGCAATAACGCGAGAGATTTTATCCTGTCCCGCTTTATGCCGGATGTGACAAATGTCGATGTGATGATCGGCTATCGCGCGGACGATTCCTACTTCTCTTTCGCGGAGGATTTTGTGAATAACACTATTTCGCTTAGAGACTTAAACCTCGCCATGCGTCTTGGCACCCTCGGCGAACAGGTGGTGCTGCTCTCCGAGCGCTCCTTTCAGCAGATTGCGTTTATCGGATATGAAACTGCCGATTATCAGGAATACTACTACAAGCGAATGGAAAGAGACCAGGGCGCGCAAGCTGAATACAAGAGCAGAAAACAAAATCTGCAGCAGCTCATGGACGATATTTTTATTCTGGATATTATGAGGGAGGATATGAAATATGATGACGCACGCTTACAGTCCGTTATATCTAGGTAAATGCTCCCGCGCCGTCGGCAATATGCTTCACGACGCCGTATTGGAGTTCGGAATGGACGGCACGGATTTTTTAAAGCGCTTTATTCAATCCGGCATCGCCGAACAGATTGAAAGCGGCAGTCCCAAATACATTGCGGGAAAAAGCGGCATGGAGTTATTTCTGGATGTCATGGAAAAAACGACCGGGCAAAGCTTTCGCGCAGACTCTGTGCCGAGCTACGACCGCAGCGATGTATATTGGACAGGCTGGATGCTGACGCACTATCAGTGGTACTCCGGGCGAACCTTTCGGAGCATCCTTGACACCGTTCCCTATGACGCGCTCATCGGACTGTATAAAACACTGCACGAGGCGGATATTCAAAAGAGCTATGAGGTTCTTGACGCCCATTTTTCCCAAAGCGAAAGCAAACTGAAAAAAGCCCGGAGACGCTGTGGATTGACACAGGAGGCGCTTGCGAACGAATCCGGCGTCTCGCTCAATACCATCCGCGCGTATGAGCGGAAAAGCAAGGATCTGAACCGGGCACAGGCTGACACGGTAATGCGCCTTGCCAACGCCCTAAAATGCAATGTGTCCGAGCTGCTCAACTAGCGACTGCTTTGAATTAAAAAGAGGATGTCCCCACTTTCAGAACATCCTCTTGAAAACACCTATTTTTTGAAAATACTCCCATCATTATATCTGGAAATCAATATGCCCCACAGCCGCCCTTTCTACTGCCTTATTCGCCTGTTCAAAGAAAGAAGAAAACAAATCAAAATCCTCTGACAGCTTCGCCTCGGTGAATTTCGACGAACCGGCATACAATTCAAAATAAGCCGGCCGCATCCAATCCCTGTACTGATTCAAAAGCGCGTTGCGCTCTTTGTCATCGTTCCAGTTGACGGTGGCAAATTTCGAGCGAATATTGCCGGCAAGTTCCATATTTGAGGCAGACAGAATCATTCCCGGTCCATCAAGGCTCGTATTAGCAAATGTCTGTCTTGCCTGTTCCGGCAAGTTTGGATTTTCCGCCAAATCTCTTATGGCTTGCCGCATTTTCCGTATTATCTCATCCGTTCCGTCATATCTCTTTCCATAATACAGATTATCAATCGTATATGTCGTATATGTTCCCCTGATCAGCTCGTCCTCTTTCTTGATAACCTCATCAAAGTAATTGGATACAACACGGTTTACGACCTCTGCCTGCTCGCCTGTCAAATTCTTTTCTGCATAGGAGCGGACCGCATTTTCTGCCAATCCCATTTTTGCATAATCCGCATATCCCAGATCCGATGTCCCCTTCGGCGCATTTGAAAATACATCTTTCAGCAACCCCCGTATATCTTCTACATCTTCAGCAGAAAAATTCACCCTATCGACCACAACATCCTTGCTCGCAGCATTGGAATAACTCTTTGATGTGAATACGCTTTCTGATCTGGCAATAGCCAGGTTTTCGCTTGACAAGCTATGCCCTTCCAGTTTCTTGCCCTGCAGGCCTTCCAGGGCCTTCCCTATCTGTCTGGGAGGCGTTCCCCGAAAATTACTCACATCCTGCGATACTCTTTCGTGAAATCCATTTGCATCTGTTACTATTGACATCCATGTCATCTCCTTTCTGATTTTTCCGGGAATATAATTCCCTCATTCTGCCTGCTGCCATGTTGCCCGTCCATATCTAATACGCCTTATTCTTTATATCGACATTTTTCTTTTTTTGTTTATATTGACTTTTGTAATTTTTTAATTAGCATCTGCTCCGAATTAAAAATGAATTGATAAATATGAACCCGCAAATTCCTATGTTTCCCTGCCGTCCGCCCACTTCTGATAGAGGTCCGGCCTTCTCTCCCGCGTTCGGATCTCCGACTGCTCCTGCCGCCAGAGACGGATATTCTCATGGTGTCCGCTCAACAAAATTTCCGGCACCTTTTTTCCGTGAAACTCCGGGGGCCTCGTGTACTGGGGGTACTCCAAAAGCCCCTCGGAAAAGCTCTCGTCCCCGGCGGATTCCTCGTTGCTCAACACCCCCGGAACCAGTCTGGCGATAGCGTCCATCATCACCATCGCGGGCAGCTCGCCCCCCGTGAGCACATAGTCCCCGATGGACACCGGATCGGTCACGATTTCCTCCAGCACCCGCTCATCAATTCCCTCATAGTGCCCGCACAGAAAAACAATCTGCTCCTCGGCGGCGAGCCGCTCCGCCATGCCCTGATGAAAGACCTCCCCCTGTGGCGTCAGGTAAATCACCCGCGGCGCTCGTCCGATTTCCGAACAGATATCCTCGTAACAGCGGTACACGGGCTCCGCCTCCATCACCATGCCGGCCCCGCCCCCATAGGGGTAATCGTCCACCTTTCCGTGCTTGTTCAGCGTGTAATCCCGTATATTTTTCGTCTCCAGTTCAATGAAGCCGGACTCCATAGCCCGGCCCAGAATACTCGTATTCATTCCCTGCTCAATCATTTCCGGGAATAAGGTCATTACATAATATTTCAACTGCGCGCTCCTTTCAATTCAGCTCCATAAGTCCCTTCATCACATGGGCTATGACCTCTTTTTTCTCCGTGTCCACCTTTAAAATGCACTCTGGAATCACCGGAAACAGAACCTCTTTCCCCGTCTCCGTCCGAATCTCAAAAACATTGTTGGCGCCCGTCTCAATCACATCGGTCACCGTGCCGATTTCTTTATTTTCCTCATCATCTATCACGCGGCATCCAATAACATCGCAGAGATAATACTGCCCCTCCGCGAGCGGCAGCGCGTTCTCCCTCGTCACCATCAAATCACACTTGCGGAACCCCTCCACCTGATTGATGTCGTCAAATTCTTTAAATTTCAAAATGACGATATTTTTGAAAAAGCGGGCGCGCTCCACATGCAGCGTCAGATTCCCCGTTCTCGTCACCAAAATTACCTCATCCGTCTTTTTGAACCGGCTCACATCGTCCGTCGTGGGAAATACCTTTACCTCTCCCCGGATTCCATGCGTCGTAGTGACCACGCCAATTCGCAGCATTTCATCTTTTTGATTCACTCTTTCCTTCCTTTCCTGTCTGGTCTCGCGGCTTTCACCGCCGATATTTTTTATAATTTAAAGTGCCAATTGTATCGGCAGATTATTTTCTAATTTGACTTCAAGATACCCCTCCATTGCCTCGTTTAAGCTCTGATATACTTCCTCTAGCGTAGCTCCTGTGCTCTGGCAGCCATCCAGTTCCAAAATTCTGCCATAAAAATAATGTCCGCTCTCATCGTCTACTTCCTGCACCATCCTTGTATATGGCAGCTTCATGTAATCCTTAACTTCCATATTTCCTCCATTCTGCCACTTTCGCGGCTATTCGTCAAGGCGTTTTTATTGAGCTCAAATGTTGCAGTATAAATATATTTCATACATCAGCCTCCCCCAGAGCATCCAGTTCTTCCAGTGTTTTTACAACATTCTTCTCCGGATGTTTTTCCATCTGCTCTATGGATTCCCTTAAAATTTTAGTATTAGATTCACCATAAAACGGATCATTTTCCGCACAAGAATTGTCAAACTGTTTCTTGATGATATCGCCCAAACATACACTAATAGCAGACTGTCCCATTTTCATCGCTCCCATCAAATAATCACACATTTTGATATAAACACTGTAACACTTTTAATGACAAATAACAACCAAAAAATTCTTCTCTTTCTAACCATTCTAACCATTCTAACCACGAGTTGACAAAAATGGTTAGAATGGTTAGAATATGGTTAGAAAAGACAGGCAAATAATCAAAGAAACAAATGATTGCCAGTAGCGAGATTGTTCAGGAGGGAAAAGGCCAAAACACGCATTACCGTCTTTCCAGATAATTTAAGTCCAGATAATTTTTGAAATCCATACTTGACAAAACACGATTCTTCATTTATGATGATAGAAAAGAGAAATGGGTTTTTTCCAAGTAAAATCTTATGATTCCAAAGGGTTGCTCGTTTCTTTTTTTATTTCCAAAATATCATAAAGATATAATTTCCCATCATTTGCATGACGAATCAACATGGAAGCATGAAAAACATTGTACCTCTCCACTTCCCCATTTTCTGCAAAAACCGGGAGCGCAAATCTAGAATCATATCTATACCATCCGTTTCTTGCATTCCATTGATGTTTCGTCTCACGATTTTGTTCAAATTTCTTGCCCACAGCAATTTCCAACATTTCTGGAATCCCCTGTGCAGCATTTGCCTTTGCTTTTGCGATTGTTCCTTTCAAAGAATATGTATATTTGGAACCAGTGTATTCATCTGGCAGATCATTTCCTATATATATAATATCTTTGGTATCGGCAATCTCATAAAATTCACCAACAAAGATTTCTAAATACGCTTTCACATCATCCCAATTAACAGAGCGTTTTCCCTTAAATCGTATATCGTTAATGATAACGATATTATTACCATTTACATCCCTTACAATGTTCACATTTCGTTCCATAATGCCCTCCCCATCCAAATGTTTCTTTAAACATACTTTACCACAGTTGTGTGGAAAATCAACAAAAATTTATAAGAAATGAAATTCTTGAATATTTTAAAAAAATGATTTTTCATGATTAAATGGTACACAAAAAACCGGAAAATGCCTTCTGGCACTTTCCGGCTCTGACAGCCGCCATCCTACTGGATGTCAACCATGATTTTTTTGTCGCCCTTGGAACCGGCTGCCCGGACCACAGTGCGGATTGCCTTGGCAATTCTGCCCTGCTTTCCGATCACCTTGCCCATGTCCTCCGGCGCCACCTTCAGGCTAAGGACAATCCCGTTCTCGTCCTCTGTCTCAACGACTACGACTTCTTCGGGCTTGTCGACCAATGCACTGGCAATTACTTCCACTAATTCTTTCATAGTGACCTCCATTCCATCGCATCCATTACTTGCTGATTCCTGCCTGCTTGAACAGACGGGCAACTACATCCGTAGGCTGCGCGCCGTTGGCCAGCCACTTCTTAGCTGCTTCTTCATCTACCTTGATCACGCAAGGTTCCTGGTTCGGATCGTATGTGCCGATTTCAGCAATATTTCTGCCGTCTCTCGGAGATCTCTCATCAGCTACTACAATTCTATAGAATGGTGACTTTTTCTGACCTAATCTCTTTAATCTGATTTTTACTGCCACGTTTTTCACCTCCTTCACTCTGCAATGACGCGGGGAAAATAATCCGCCCCGGCCGTCATTTCTAATAAGTATATATTCCAAAAAGAGAAATTTTACGGGAAAGCCCCAAAATCGCTCCTTGGATATCACATTCCAAAGGGGAACTTAAATCCCCTCGGGCCGCCTCGGCGGCGTCCCTTTCCGGACATCATGCCGGACATCTGTTTCATCATCTTGCGGCTCTGCTCGAACTGCTTGATCAGGCGGTTCACCTCGCTGATATCCACCCCGGCTCCCAGGGCAATCCGCCGCTTTCTGGACGGGTTGATGATGGCGGGATTCCCCCGCTCTTCCTTCGTCATGGAGTAAATGATGGCCTCCGTCCCCTTCAGGGCGTCGTCGTCAATGTCCAAATCCGCCGGAAGTCCCATGCCCGGCAGCATGCTGAGAATACTGGAGAGCCCTCCCATCTTCTTCATCTGCTGCATCTGGTCGAGAATATCGTTGAAATCAAACTCCGCCTTTCGG
>CANRJU010000116.1 GCA_947631075.1 uncultured Lachnospiraceae bacterium | reverse complement strand
GTCCCAGCCGGTCCGCCTCCTTCTCAATCTCCTCCGCCAGCCGCAGAGAGTCCACAGAGTGGATCATGGCGGCGTAGGGAAGCACCTGCCGGACCTTATTCCGCTGCAGATGGCCGATCATGTGCCAGTTCAGAGGCTCCGTGATCTCCTTTTGCTTCTCCACGATCTCCTGCACCTTATTTTCGCCAAATGTGACGATTCCCGCCGACATGGCCTCCCGGATCATGGACACCGGCTTTGTCTTGCTCACGGCGATCAGCGTCACCTCCCCCCGGTCCCGTCCCGCCCGCCTGCAGGCGTTCTGAATCTTTTCCTCTACAATTTTTAGATTTTCTGTTACCATGTTGTCATCTCCTGATTTCTATTTTTAATTTTTAATTTTTCAATCTCGCAATTCCTGATTTTCCCTAATTTTTTCAATCTCGCAATTCCTGTTTTCTCTAATTTTTTCAATCTCGCAATTCCTGTTTTCCTAATTTTTCGATCCCGTAATTTTTCTCCATCAATTAATTGATAAAATCATCGTCCCTCAGATTCTCCGGGGCGACTACGATATGGTCATAGGCCTTGAGCCCTCCGTCGGTAGAATCCGAGACAATGGTGTATTCGTTGTTCTGGTACTGAATATCAATGGGCCGGAACTCGCAGTAGCCCTGGTTCACGCAATAGGTTCCGCTCAGCGTCTCCGCGGAGCTGACGATGTACTCCTCTTTGTTATTCGCGCCATACAGGAGAATGTCTCCCCCGGATAAGACGTCCGTGCTCACATAATAGATATCCTCCCGTTTCTCATAATCCCCCAGGGGCACAAACTGCATGCTCACCGCGCCGTTCTCATTCACGCCCTGGCGGAGCACGCCGATGCCGCCATCTCCCTTGGTGAGCACATACTCCGGAACCGTGTAGTATTGCTTTTCCAGGATGGAGCTGTTGGGGATTTTGAGGCCCTTCGCCGTCTTTAGCTGGAAGCGGATCTTTAAGAACCGGTCGTTGATATACCGCTCCATATACCGGGATGTCCCCAGCTTGGCAAAATGGACCCCGTCGCGGTCAAAGAGCTCCACGCTGGCGTTAAAAGCTATTCCGTCCTTGTCCACCGTGACCCGGACCGTATCCAGATCCATCAGCTTTTTATAATAATCCTCGTCCAGTTCCACCAGAAGGTACCAGTCGTTGCTCGTAATCAGCTTGTAGGCCGGCTCCCCCGCCTCGATCATCTCCCCGGCGGACACCTGATCGCGCATGGATTTTCCGTATTCGTCCATGATTTCGGTGGTGATAGTCGCCTCGGTGATGTCCTCATACCCGTCCATGGAGTACGAGATCACGCCGCTCTTGGCCGCGTTGACCTTGGTGTAGGACTGGCTCTGGGACAGCTTCTTCGCGGCCTTGTTCATGTCGCTGTAGAGCGTCCCCCGACTCTGCTCCAGAATGACGTTGTGGATATCGAATTGAAAATCGTCCACCTGGCTGTAGTTCGCCAGGGACAGAGAATTCTGAAAAGAGGCGATGACCTCGCGGAAATCCGTCACGGAATCCGATGTGGACGCCGACTCCTGCAGCTGCTCCAAGAGGCTTGCGACGTCGCCGTTGGAGTCCACCGTGTAGACCACGTCGCCGACCCCCACCCGGTTTCCCTCGGCGTTGTAATAATTGATATAGCCGCCCTCTTTGGCGCGGACGACCTCCTCCGAGCGGACAATGAACCCGTAGAGGGGGCTGTCGTCCCGGATCTCGGAGGTGTTGACCTCATAAATGGAAATATGTTCTTTCTTGACATATCCCCAGATCAGGGCGCCAATATAGATAAGAATTAAAATAAATATAAAAATCGCGATATTCGGCTGAAATCTTTTTTTCATCCGTACTACTTTTCGGGTCGCCACAAAAGTCCTTCCTTTCCGTCCAAAAATACTAGTAAAATCCATCCAAAAAAATACCAGTCAAAACATGAATAGTCTCTTTTATTTTTGCCACACTATAAAAAAAAGGAGGTGCAAAAATGAAAGGATTAGATTACACAGCTTTGATCCTTGTGATCATCGGCGCGATCAACTGGGGGCTGATCGGCTTTTTCGGGCTGGACCTGGTCGCCTTTATCTGCGGTTCCATGTCTGTGATCTCCCGGATCATTTACGCGGTCATCGGCGTGTGCGGGCTCTATGCCATTAGTTTTTGCGGAAGGCTGAAAAATTAACACTTCCATATAGCATGAAAGGTGCGTACTCTCGCACCTTACATACGAACTAATTCGCGCCAGTCTAAATCCCCCCGCTCCAGCGCCTTAATGAGCAGCTCCGCCGTGGCCAGATTGGTGGCGAGAGGGATGTTGTGTATATCGCAGAGCCGGAAAATGGTGTCACTGTCCGGCTCGTGTACCTTCGGGGTCAGCGGATCCCGCAAAAAAATCACCAGATCCAGTTCATTGTTCTCAATCTGCGCTCCCATCTGCTTTTCGCCGCCCAGATGGCCGGCCAGATACTTGTGTATATTAAGATTTGTCACTTCCTCTACCAGTCTCCCGGTAGTCCCCGTGGCAAAAATCGTATGCTTGTTCAAAATGCCCCGATACGCGACGCAGAAATTCTGCATCAGTATTTTCTTCGCGTCATGGGCGATCAATCCAATATTCATACTCAAAACTCTCCTTTCACTCAGTGGATTTCAAATTCGTTGCTGTTGCTCCCCCGGTGGGGCTGAATCCCGATATTCAGCAGGATTCCGATGGTGATCATATTGCTGAGCAGGGACGAGAGGCCGTTGCTCAGAAAAGGAAGGGGAAGGCCCGTGTTGGGAAGAAGCCGGGTTGCCACGCCGATATTAAAAAATGTCTGAAAGCTGTACATGGCGCCGATTCCGATGCAGATCATCATCCCCATATAATCCCTGGCCTGCTTGGCCAGGAGAAAGCATTTTATGATAACTATGGACAGCAGGACCAGAATGATCATGCCGCCGATAAATCCAAATTCCTCGCTGATGGGGGTCCAGATAAAATCGCTCTCAATAACGTCCACCTTGGAGTAATTCCGCGTGGCCGTATCCCCCGCCATAATCTTTCCGTACAGCTTGCCGGAGGCGATGGACAGGATGGAGTTGTTCTGCTGGTACATAACTCCGAGCGCCGCCTCCTCCGGGTGAAGCCACCCGACAATTCTCTTTAACTGATATCCCTTTAACAGCTTCTGCCCCGGCTGCTGAATGTACCAGAACAGAAACAGTATTACTGGTACGACGATGGCCGCCACCGGTCCCAGAACCCGGTGTCCGATGCCGGAGCTCATCAGCATCATCACCAGTATGACCATGCCAGAGGACAAGTCCGACTGAATCAGAATAAAAAACGTGGGCAGCAGCGCGATCGCCGACGCGATAAAAAAGTTGGTAAACGTCTTCAGGTTCTCCCGCCGCTTGGCAAAAAACACCGCTAACGCCAGTATGACAACCACCTTGCAGATCTCGGACGGCTGGAACACAATTACCTTAAAATCCAGCCAGCGGTACGATTTGGTGTCCTGGTCGGTTCCTAACGGAGACAGCCTCGTAGCCGCGGCCATCAGCGTGGAAATAACGTATATAATCGGTATATAGGTACACAAGTCATGGTAATCCAGGATGGAAAAAATAAACAGCACGATCAGACCGCCAATAATACCTATGACCTGCCGGCTCATCGAAAACTTGTTTCCCTGGATGATATACAGCACATAGGTGCTGATCAGCGTCAGAATCAGCACCACGGCCACCAGGGAAAAGTCATAATTTTTCCAGTTGTACCGCTTTAATTCCAGCCAACGCTCCACTCGTTCCCGCATAAGATTATCCCACCTGCTCTATTTTGATCCCGCGTGTTTCATATCCTTGATCGGAATATTGGCAAACAGGGCCGGCACCATGCCGTTGTTCCCCTCGGATTCCGTCTGCTCGATCTTAATATCCAATCCTTCCAAATCTATTTCGACATATTTGGACAAAACATGAATAATATCATTTTTAATCTGCTCCATAATTTCCGGCGAGCAGTTGGCCCGGTCCGAGACTAACACCATCTTCAGACGGTCCTTGGCCACGTTGCTCGAAGATTTTTTTCTAAAAAAATCTGAAAAACCCATATCCGATCATCTCCTTAGTTTTTGAATTTATTTTTTATCTTAGAAAAGAATCCTGTCTTCTGCAACAAATCCAAAAACGGCACTTCTTCTCCCATAATGCGGCGGCAGATGTTCTCATAGGCCTGTCCCGCCAACGACTTGCTGCCCACGAGCGGCTCGCCCTGGTTGGTGGACACCACGATGTTCTCGTCGTCCGGTACAACGCCCAAAAGGTCAATGGCGAGAATCTCCACCACGTCGTCGCTGGACATCATATCGCCTCTCTTGACCATGTCCGCCCGGAGACGGTTGACAATCAGCTCGGTCTTTCCGATCTCATTGGCCTCCAGCAGCCCGATAATCCGGTCCGCGTCGCGGACAGCCGAGACCTCCGGCGTCGTCACTACCAGCGCGCGGTCCGCGCCCGCGATGGCGTTCTTAAATCCCTGCTCGATGCCCGCCGGGCAGTCCAGCAGTATGTACTCAAATTCTTCCTTTAACTCGGACGTCAGCTTCTGCATCTGCTCCGGGTTGACCGCCGTCTTGTCCCGCGTCTGGGCTGATGGCAAAAGGTAGAGGTTCGGATACCGCTTGTCCTTGATCAGCGCCTGCTTGATGCGGCAGTTTCCCTCGATCACGTCTACCAGATTGTAGACGATGCGGTTCTCCAGGCCCATTACCACATCCAGGTTCCGAAGTCCGATATCTGTATCAATGAGAACTACTTTATGCCCCTCTTTGGCAAGTCCTGTTCCTACATTAGCCGTTGTCGTCGTCTTTCCGACGCCGCCTTTTCCTGATGTAATGACGATTACTTCACTCATTTTTCATTCCTCCATCTTTATATATGAATATCTGCCAGCGTTTTTCTTGACAGCGTATCAACGTATATGGTGCCGTTTTCCAGATAGGCGATCTGGGGCTCCTTGGGAACCGGCTTTTTCTCGTCGGACGAGCGGGCGATCACGTCGCCGATCCGAATCTGCACCGGATTCATTTTAAGCGCCGCCACAAAGCAGTTCTCCCGGCCGGACGCGCCGGCGTAGACCGTGCCGAGCAGGCTGCCCAGTACCACGATATTTCCCGTGGAGACCACATGGGCCCCGGCGTTTACGTCCCCCAGTATGACGATGCTCGTCTCAAATTCCAGCACCTGGCCGGAACGGAGATTTCCCTTGAAGAACTGGCCGGTATTGGAATTCATCTGCATCAGCCGCTCGTTTAAAGAGCGGGAAAAATACTGCTCTCTCTCCCTGTCGTTGTCCAGGACGCACACCACGTCCAGCTTGGAATGATCCGCGATGCACTGCAGGAGCATTGCCTCCTCGTCCTCCGTCAGCTCTCTCCCCTCAAAGGATACCGCCACCTGGGCGTTCCCCAGGAAATCCGCGCTGGAAGAAAATTTATCCTGTACTTTTTCAAGAAGGGTCTCAAAGTCCAGATCGGCGTCTAACACGATGCGTATCCCGGATTTGTTGCCCTTGATCACTACGGGTGCTTTTTTCATATTTTTCCTCCTAATCGGTAACTCCGCCGCTGCTCATGGCCGGATTGGATACTTTTTTGTTCAACAGAGACTTTCTGGAAGCCTTGTCAAAATAATACTTATATACCTTGCTCGCGAGCTCCGCCGCGTTGGATGAGGTGAATCCGTTGGGTATCTGCACCGTCACGGAGATCTCCGGATCCTCGTAAGGAGCGAAGCTGACGAACAGCGCGTGGTTGGGCTCGTTGGCTGTGACCTGGGCCGTACCGGTCTTTCCCGCCACGGTCACCGGGACGCTCTGGAACAGCGACGTTATGCTGCCATTGTTCACCACGTTTTTCATGCCGGTCTTTATGGCTGAGAGCGTAGACGCGGACACGTCTAAGTCGCTCTTTATATTGGCCGAATTTTTGGTGGTCTTGCCGGTCGTCGTATTGACTAACTTGTCCACCAGTGTCAGATCGTAGCAGGTGCTCCCGTTCGCGACCGTCGTCACATACCGGGACATCTGCACCGGCGTGTAGCTGTTGGAACCCTGGCCGATCGCGGAACGGACGATGTCGATATCCGAAAAGGTGGGCTCCGCCTCCGGGAGCTCGATGCCTGAGGTATCCGTCAGCCCGTAGCGCGACGCGTATTTTTTCAGCCGCTCCAGTCCCTTTTCATTGTCGACCACATTGCCGTGCCCGTTGCCGAGCCGATACCCCATCTCGTAGAAGAAATAGTTGCAGGAGTGCTGGATGGCCTGGGAGACGTTGATCGTCCCGTGCGAATAGGAACTCCAGCACTTGGGCCACGGCTTGTTGATTTTGGTAAACTGTACGTTATCGTGGACGGTGGTGTAGGGGCTTATGATCCCCTCCTCCAGAACGGTCGTTGCCGTGACCATCTTAAAGGTGGAGCCCGGCGCCGTCTTTTGCTGCGTCGCCCGGTTCAAGAGGGCAGACGCGCTGCTGGTGCTGATTCTCGCGTAGTAATCGCTGTCCACGGAATTGGCAAATTTATTGTTGTCGTAGCTGGGGTAGGACACGAGGGCCAGCACCTTACCGGTCTTGACCGACGTAACCACCGAGCAGGCGCACGGCGTCAGTCCCAGATCTCCCGGCGGGATGTCCAGGGACCGGATTTTCCCCACGATAAAGGAGTAGGGGGAAATCATGCCCGTCTGCAGCTTGACATAGGTGGTCTTATTTTTCTTCAATACCTTCTGGTCAAATAACAGCAGGCAGATCTCCCGCCCGGAAATCGTGCCGTTATTCACCATGACGTGATAGACCTTTTTGTCAAATAGCGGGTCGTCGGAAATTTCCGCGTACACATATTCGGTTATTTTTTCAAAAACTTCCTCGCTGCTGTAGTAATCCTTGCCGATTTCCAGCATGTCCAGGTTGATCCAGTTGTGCTCAATGGCATAGACCAACAGCTCGGAGAGGCTGCTCTTGTCGTTCGCGTAGTTCTGGTACGCTGTGGTGGATGTGTCCATATTGCTGCTGTTGATGACTCCGTTGGTCCGAAGCAGCGAGAGGATGTAGTCCAGGTAATCGTCTAACGGCTTTGAGAGCTCCTTTCCCGGCGTCCGGTTGCCATAGGTGAGCTGGCTCTTGATCCGGGAGACAGCCGTTTCCTTGGAGGCCGTAAAATCCTCATAAATTGCCTTCTCCAGATCCGTGGCGTCGTCCTCGGAAAAATGGGAGACGTCCACAATGCTGTTCTGGAGGATGGCGTCGTACACATCGTAAATGGAGACCAGAATTCCCGACGCCTGGCGTCCCCTCGTGCCGTGGCTCTTGGAGTTGGTCAGCTTGGAGGTGAGGATTCCCGCGATCTCCTTCTCCGCCAGCTTATAGGTGGCCTTCTGCAGGTCCGCGTTGATGGAGAGGTAGATGTCGTTGCCCGCCACGGCGTCCTTGTCCTTCTGAACCTCCATAATGCGGGAGGAGCTGTCGATCAGGAGCGTCTCCGAGCCCTTCTCTCCTTTCAGCTCGTCCTCGTATTCCTTCTCAATGCCGGTCTTG
>CANRJU010000115.1 GCA_947631075.1 uncultured Lachnospiraceae bacterium | reverse complement strand
AATATACAGACGAAACCGGCGCAGAGCAGACGCTTCCGGTAGATATTGTGAGTGTACGGGATGATGTGAAAAACAACGACCACCTTCATCCGGCGAATCCCGATGATGTCTATTTTGTGCCGGAGACCGGAGAACTGGTATTTGGCGACGCCATATATGATAGTCTGCGTAAGGGGTCGAATCTCAGCGTGACATACAAAAAGACAAACTTTGAGAAGAACGACATCCGGCCGGAGCACTATTTCGACTGCGACGCCAAGGACAATGTGACGAATGCCACCGTTTCCTATCGGAATCCGGGAGCCCAGGCCATCAATTACCAGATCAATTTCAGCCAGAACCTGACGGTGAACACCGTGGCCTGCAACGCCCTTGGCACCGGCGTGCGCCGGATGGTGGACGACATGATCAATATTTGCAATGAGATTGACGTCATTGAGGCCAACCTCACCTCCGTGCAGAAGCGGATCAGCGACTGCGATGAGTCGGAGACGGAGAAGCTGGCGGATCTTCATGAGCTGGAGTCCCAGCTGGAGACGCAGCTGGCCCTGCAGACGACGGTAGTCCAGAAGGCTCTGGGCACCGGCATCACCATAAGCCAGAAGCAGAAGGATCAGATCAATGTGGCATACGCGGATCACGGCGCCAGAGTGAACCGGATGAATCTGACCAAGTCAAAGCTGGAGAGCCAGCAGACGGATACGGAAGAGGCTAAGACGGAGAACGAGGACGCCAACCTGGGAGAGGTGTACATCAACTTCACAGAGGCGGATCTTCTCTATCAGGCGACGCTCAGCGCCACGAATAAGATTCTGGGGAAATCGCTGTTAGATTTTATCTGATGATAGAAATGGAGAGGGAAAAATGTTAGTAAAGACAAAATATTTTGGGGAAGTAGACATTCCGGAGGAGAAGGTCCTCACCTTTGACAGAGGGCTGATCGGCCTGACGGACTATAAGAAATTTACGTTATTATATGACTGTGAAAAGGACGAGTCCCATATCCGCTGGCTCCAGAGCCTGGACGAGCCCACGCTGGCCCTGCCGGTGATCGATCCCTGGCTGATTAAGGAGGACTACAACCCGGAGGTCGAGGATGAGCTGCTCGCCGGCCTGGGCGAGCTGACCGAGGAAAATCTGCTGCTGCTTCTGACCATGACCGTGCCGTCGGATCTGACAAAGATGTCCGTGAATCTGAAGGCGCCCATGATCATCAATTCGGATAACAGAAAAGCGGCTCAGATTATCGTAGAGAACGAGGATTACGAGGTAAAATACAAGGTCTACGATATCCTCAATCAGAGGGGGGAGGCGTGAGATGTTAGCGTTAGCGAGAAAGGTCAATGAATCCATCATTATCAATGACGATATCGAGGTCACGGTGCTGGAGGTAAAGGGCGACCAGATCAAGCTGGGCATCGAGGCGCCCCGGTCCGTGCCGGTCTACCGCAAGGAGATCTACAAGCAGATCCAGGAGGCCAATACGGAGGCGGCCAATGTGGCGGATCCGGAAGCTCTGGCGAAGTTTATGAGCAAATAAATATGACAATATTTCGATACAGGGGTTAAGTTTACCCCTGTATTTGTCGATAGACATTATAGGGTATTGTACCACTACTATAATTTATAATCATGACACACGGAGGTGTTTGAAATGGATGTAGAGAAGATTACTCAGGCAGGAGGTTCCGCGTATCAGTCCGTGGAGCCGGTATCTGTGAGCACGGCGTCGAAGCCGGAGACAGCAGATGCCAAGGCGGCAGCAGTGTCGTCAAATTTTGCTCCGGTCACATCGTCAGGGAAGACGGGCCAGTCCGGAGAAGAGAAGCAGGAAATGGATCAGAAGGAGCACGCCGCTTCGGAGGCCAGCATTGACGACGCTGTGCGCAGCGCCAACCGCAAGCTGGTCCACACCCGTTGCGAGTACTCGTACCACAAGCCGACCAAGCGGGTTTCTATCAAGGTGATCGATGAGGATACGAACGAGGTCATTCGCGAGATCCCGCCGGAGAAGTCCCTGGATATGCTCCAGAAGATGTGGGAGTTAGCGGGCATCCTGGTAGACGAGAAGAGATAGCTCGGAGCTGAGGATTCATTCCCGTTTTATGATTTTGTAACTTTATATTTTATGGCTTTATGATTTTATAGTTTTATGTTTTAAAGCGATAGCAGAGTTGATGAGTAAGAGAATTTAAAGATTGGAGGAATCATTATGCCGATTCGTATGAGCGGGCTCATGTCCGGACTGGATACAGAGGCCATTGTGGCAGAGCTGATGTCCGTACAGAGCATGAAAAAGACCAAGGTCCAGCAGGCCAAGACGAAGCTGGAGTGGAAGCAGACCGCCTGGTCGGATCTGAACTCTAAGCTGGTTAATTTGTACAACAAGTATGTGTCCAAGATGCAGATGGAGGCCACCTATAAGGCTAAGAAGGCTACCGTTTCCGATACGTCCAAGGCGAATGTCACCGCCGGGATCAACGCGGTCAACGGCAACTATACCATGGAGGTCAAGAACGTCGCTACGGCGCAGTATTTGACCGGTGGCAAGATTGATGCGAGCTCCACAAACACGAAGCTTTCCACAATCGATCAGGATCTTGTGAATCAGGAAATCGTGATCAAGAACGGCGACAAGACCGAGAAGTTCATTGTGACCGAGAGCTCCACGATTGCTGACTTTACGAATGCGCTCAAGAACGCGGGACTCAACGCGAACTTTGACACGGCGCAGAAGAGATTTTTCATCAGCAGCAAGGACAGCGGTCTGGAGAACGCATTCTCTATTACGTCCTCTGCTATCACGAAGGACGAATTAGATAAGCAGCAGGCCATCCGGGATGCGGTGGGTTATAGCAATATGTCCACGGAGAACCGCAAGAAGGTAGACGACGCCATCACAGCGCTGCAGACATCGGGTGAATCAGGCGACGCATATGATAAGGCGCTGGATACGCTGGCAAAGGCAGCTACGGATACAAAGACGGCGATTGCCAATAACGCTGCGGAGAATTATGTAAAGGCGAAGCTTTATAGCGAGAAATATAATGAGAATTATACCACGGCAGAGAGTGATTCGGAACTTAAGGCGAAGTATTATGCAGATAGTGGTGAAGTTACGGATGAGCTTAAAAAGTCCTATGGTGAGAAGTATGAGGCTCTCAGCGCTGAAGAAAGACAGAAACTGGATGATCAAGGAAAGACCAAAGAAGACTATATTAAAGATCAGGCAGAGGCAGACTACAAAGCCGCTCTGGAGAAAAAAGCGGATGAACTCACCACGACTTATGTTAATGACAGGGTTGCCAATGATGAAACTGTAAAGCAGGATATTAAAGCTGCCGCTCTGAGAGGAAAGACTGTTGACGATATTAACGGTTTAGGGGACGAGGCGAAACAGAAGTATTACAAGTCTGGCGTGGCTGCATTTGCTGGTGTGACAGATCAGACATATGATACGGTTAAAAGCGATATCACGTCGGCTGTCAATGATTATGCAAAAATGGACAGTTCTGCCCGCCGCAATGCCGGCGAATCTGCGCTTGACAAGTTGGGATTGGCGAATATCGAAGTGGCAGATGGAACTGTGAAGGTAAACGGCGCGGCTAACGATGGAAAAAGTGCACCGGAGGGCATGGCTCTTGTAGAGGCGTCCGACAGCGTGATTCTGCTCAACGGCGCGGAGCTCACTTCTTCCTCCTCGACAGTCACAGCTAACGGCCTTACCATTGAGCTGACGGGCAAGACGGACGGACCGATTTCATTCTCCGTAAACACGGATATAGACGGCATTTATAACAGTGTCAAGGATTTCCTGAAAGAGTACAATTCCGTCATGAAGGAGATGTACACCCTTTATAACGCTGAGTCGGCCAAGGGCTATGAGCCGTTGTCTAGTGAGGAAAAAGAGAGCATGACCGACGAGGATGTAGAGCTCTGGGAGAAGAAGATCAAGGATTCCCTGCTCCGCAACGACAGCACGCTGGATGGCATTATGAGCAGCATGAGATCGGCTATGATGAGCCAGGTTTCCGTCAATGGAAAGAACTACGCGCTCTCCAGTTTTGGCATCATGACATCTACCGACTGGACCGAGGGCGGACAGCTTCACATCTACGGCGATCCGGACGACTCGGTATACGGTGATAAGGACGATAAGCTGAAAGCGGCTCTGACCAATGATCCGGAGTCAGTCGTAAAAGCTCTCTCGGGCATATTTACCAATCTCCGCGAGGCCATGGGTCAGAAGATGTCGGCCGTGCCGAACTACAGCAGCGCCCTTACATTCTATCAGGATATTAAGATGAAGAGCGACCTCAAGGATTATGAGGAAGAGCTGGATGACTGGGATGATAAGCTGGCCGAGATGGAAGACCGCTATTACGATCAGTTTACAGCGATGGAGAAGGCCATGGCGGAACTCCAGTCCAAGCAGAGCTCCCTGTCCAGCCTTATGGGAGGCTGATTCCGCAGGTCCTTGTAGGTGATAAAGCTGTAAGCAGGTCAGGAGGATAGGAATGGATTCCAACAGAGCAAACATGTATTTGAGAAACGCAGTAATGACAGCGTCACCGGCAGAGCTTGTCCTGATGCTGTATGATGGAGCCATCCGTTTTTGCAATATGGCGATTATGGCCATGGAGAAGAAAGACGTAGAAGGCGCCCATAATAACATCCGCAAAGCCGAGAATATCATCACGGAGCTGCGCGGCTCCTTAGACCGGAAATATCCGGTCTGGGAGGATTTTGAGCGTGTGTACGAGTACATTTACCGCCGTCTGGTAGAGGCCAATATGCAGAAGGACCCGGAGATCGTGGAAGATGCGCTCAAGTACATCCGGGAAATGCGCGATACATGGAAAGAAGTCATGCGGCTGAATAAGGTAGGCCAGAAATAAGCTCTCCGGCAGCAAAAACCGGAGGCGGATTGGGGGATGGATGTGGAAATATGGAGAAAAAGCGTCAGAATGCCGTATATGTGACTATGATGGCAGACTCCTTGAAACGCAAAGAGAGAGTGCTGAAATCACTCTGCAAGCTGACCGAGGAGCAGGAAGCGCTGCTTCGGGAAGATGAATTGGATCAGGCGCGTTTCCAGCGAACCATGGATGAAAAGGCCGAGGGAATTGCCGAGCTGAATCAGTTAGACGAGGGATTTGATCTGCTGTTTCGAACCGTAAAGAGCGAGCTTCAGGCAGATCGGGAAGCGTATCGGGCCGAGATTCAGGAGATGCAGAAGTATATTGCCAGTGTGTCCGATCTGAGCGTGAAGATTCAGGCTCTGGAGCGCCAGAACAGCGAGCGCATGAAGATTTATCTGGCGAACCAGAAAAAGATCATCCGGGATTTCCGCGTGAACAATAAGACGGCAACCAGCTACTATAAGAACATGACCAACACCAACGCGGCGCAGTCTTACTTCTTTAATCAGACAAAATAACGTGGGGAGATTGTCGGCTTGATTCGAATCAAGCCAGACAAGATTTCTTCATAATCAGAATGTGACAGACTATGGCAGGGAGACCTGCCATAGTCTGTTTGCGCTTTTTTTATATTAAATTTTACATTTACTTTCCATCCTGTTTGAAGTATAATAGTAATAACCTAAAGAATTCTTTAGATTTCAAGTACAGGAAGGAGCGTTTTTATGAATTTAGCTAAAATTTCTTCTAATGGTCAGATTACCGTGCCAGTGGAAATCCGCCGACTTCTCGGACTTAAGTCCGGCGACAAGATTCTTTTTTTTCAAAATAAAGACGGCGATGTTGTCATCAATAACGCATCCGCCAAAGCCATTTATAAAGCCCAGGCCGCTTTTGCAGGAATTGCAGAAGAGCTCGGTGTGCAGAATGAAGACGATGTGCAGAAACTGGTTGACGAGATACGACACGGAAAGGATTGAAGAGATTTAACTTTGAACTGTACCTTTTGTTAAGGACATTTTTTAATTTATATAATTTTTTGAAAAAAAATAGAAATAGGGGTTAAGTATTCCAAATATGCTCCGATATATAGTGTTAGGAAGAGATAGTACTGACAAACTTTTAAATAGATTGTCGGCTTGATCCGAATCAAGCCAGACAAGATTTCTTCATAATCAGAATGTGACAGACTATGGCAGGGAGACCTGCCATAGTTTATTAAGGCGAAGGTCGCGGAAAACATAAGGCGTAGCGAGCGATTATGGATCGATCCAGGGAGCGGATTCGGGATTTTCAAGGAGGAAGCGTGAAATGAGTGCTAAGTGCAGATTGATTACAGCAAAGGATGGCAATAAAGTTCCTGTCATCACCCATGAGGGGAAGGAAGTGCGCCTCGGCAGCCTGTACGACGGGCGGTACGCGGCGGAAAGGTGGGCGAAACGCTATATATCTGACGGCACGGAAAATGTAATTCTGTTCGGGCTGGGCGACGGCCAGCTGATACGTCTTCTGACTGAGATCGTTCCCGGCAAAATTCTTGTGTATGAACCAAATGACGCATTGTATCGGGAAATGCGGCATACTTCTGTTTTTAAGAAAATCCAGACAAATAGAAAAGTAGAACTTTATGTGGGGGAGAGCGATCGTTCTAAAATGAATCTTGCGCTTAGGATCCTTTTGAATGCAAATTGTATGGATACTACGCCATTACGGGCACAGATCAATTATGACCGATGCTATGCCGGTGAGATGGAGTGGTTAAAGACGGCATGTGATACTACGGTGGATGAGATTTTTCAAATGAAAGGATCTGTGAAGCGTTTTATTGTAAATATGATTCGAAATCCTATTGGAAATGTGAGATATATGGAGAACGGGATTCCGTTGATGAGACTGGCAAAGTATTGGAATTCGGATATTCCTGTTATTATTGTATCAGCAGGACCGTCATTGAAAAAAAATATGATGTATCTGAAAGATATAAAGGGAAAAGCATTTATGTTTTGTGTAGACGCGGCTCTCCCGAATTTATTACAAAACGATATCATACCGGATGTGGTCGCCTGCACGGACGCTAATAAGAATATGAGCTGCTTTGATGATGATAGATGTAATGAAATTACTCTGTTGATTACTCCCAATGCGCCAGTAGCTTTGGCTAAAAAGAATCATGCAAACAAGATATGGAGTAGCGCACATCCCTATTTGGAAGCGTTGTTTCGTATCTGTGGAATTGAGAATGCTCGCACGACAGTACGTTTGGGTGTTGCAACCCTAGTAGTGGCAGCACTTTTGGATTTGGGAACAAAAAAAATAATCTTTTGTGGTCAGGATCTCTCCTATGCGCCAGATGGATCTACTCATGCGGCCGGTCGCAATGATGAATCTTTTCAGAGGGACAAGCGATATGATACAGAAGGTTATTTTGGAGGAATTGTTTATTCAAGGTATGACTGGACCATCACGCGAGAATGGATTGAGGAGGTTATTCGGAGCGTTCCTGATCGAGAATATATTAATGCTACAGAGGGAGGAGCTAAAATCCACGGTACTAAGCAGATGAGTCTAGAAGAAGCAGTGTCCGAATTAAATCAACAGAATATATTTTGGGAAGATATTTTGGCTGATGAACGCATTTATATTACGCTGAAAGAATATGAGCATCTAAAACAGGAATTTATAAAAACAAGAGAAGATCTTGAAAGTATCCGGGATATGGGATATGAAAAAGTCATGTTGGAAAAAAAGGAGATGTTTCCTGCTATAGAATTGATTCTCAGTTATATGCGTTCACTGGATGATAAATCGAGAAAAACTCGTTTTGAGAAGGCGCTGGACTTTGTACAACAGGAGTTTGAAAAGGAGCTGTCATCATGGGAGAATTAAAACAAAAATTAATTGAAATTTCAGATCTATTTTATCAGGATGATACAGAGAAGGGGATGGAACAATTCATGCAGACGGCGGTACTGTTTGCGCAGAAGCC
>CANRJU010000114.1 GCA_947631075.1 uncultured Lachnospiraceae bacterium | reverse complement strand
ACGGGGAGCTTTTTACAAAGCCCTGTTCCGTGGCAAAGGCCCTGTACACCTCACTCACCGGATTCAGCTCCGTGATGGCTCACGAGCTGGCCTACGAGAGCGGTCTCGACGGGGACGCCCCCATGGCGAGCGTAAACGGCAACGGCCGGTCGGCCCTGATGACCCGGTACCGCGCCCTGATGGAGCGCGTCCGGACGGGGGATTTTTCTCCCTGCATCGTCTCGGAGAGGGCCGTTCCGGTGGAATTTGCCGCCGTGCCGCTGTCCATGTACGAGACGATGGACTGCGGCCGGTCGGATTCCATGTCCGAGGTCGTCGAGCGCTTTTACGGGGAAAAGGACACGATCAGCCGAATCCGCCAGAAGTCGGCGGATCTGCGGAAGCACGTCACCAATCTTCTGGATCGCTGCCGGAAGAAAATGGACCTCCAGCGAAAGCAGCTGTCGGACACGGAAAAGCGGGAAAAATTCAAGGTGTACGGGGAGCTGATCCACACCTACGGCTATCAGCTCGGTCCGGAGGACACGGCGCTCACCTGCACCAATTACTACGACGGGCAGGAAATTACCATTCCCATCGACACGACCATGTCCCCGTCGGAGAACGCCAGCCATTATTTTTCCAAATACAATAAAATGAAGCGGACCTTCGAGGCGGTCTCGGAGCAGATTCAGGAAAATCAGGAGATGATCGACCACCTGGAATCCATTCTGACGGAGCTCGACATCGCCCGCGGCGAGGACGACCTGCAATTTATACGCCGGGAGCTGGCGGATTCCGGCTACATAAAAAAGCACGCCGCCAAGGGGAAAAAGCAGGGCCATATGCCCAAGAGCAAGCCCCTCCACTTTATCTCCTCGGACGGATACGACATCTATGTGGGAAAAAATAATTACCAGAACGACGAGCTGACCTTTAAGATGGCGACTGGCAACGACTGGTGGTTCCACGCTAAGCAGATGCCGGGATCCCATGTCATCGTGAAATGCAACAATGAGGAGCCGCCGATCCGCACCTTTGAGGAGGCCGCGAGCCTGGCCGCCTATTTTTCCAAGGGGCGGGGCGCGGAAAAGCTGGAGATCGACTATACCCAGAAAAAAAATGTGAAAAAGCCGGGCGGCAGCAAGCCGGGCTTCGTGGTCTATTACACCAATTACTCCATGGTGGCGAAATCCCACATAGAGGGAATCCAGTGCGTCAACAAAGAGGATCTGGTGTTTTTGGAAAGGAGTTCCTTATGATACTTTATGACACGCATATGCACACTGACTTCTCCACCGACAGCGACACGCCCCTGGAGGCGCAGCTTCAGCGGGCGGCAGAGCTCTCGCTGAAAGGCGTCTGCGTCACGGACCATATGGATTATGATTTTCCGACGGAGCAGACGGATTCTTCGGATTCAGACAATATGGTGGATTTTTCGGATTCAGACAGTACGGCGGATTCATCGTATTCGGATAATGCGTCAGACGTACCGGATTCATCGGGTACGGTGGATTTCGCGCCGTATACCTTCGACCTCGCGCAGCAGAAAAAGGAGCTCGTGAAATTCCGGGGAAAATACCCGTCCCTGCGCATTTTATCCGGCGTGGAGTGCGGCCTGCAGAACACTCCCTCCGTCCTGGAGAAAAACAGCCGTCTCTGCGCGGATGAGGAGCTCGACTACGTCATCGGTTCCCTTCATCTGGTGGACCGGGAGGACCCCTACTATCCCGCCTACTGGGAGGGACAGGACGCAGGAGCCCGTATCCGGCGCTATCTGGAGCTTTTGTATGAAAATATACAGGCTTTTTCCTGTTTTGACGCACTGGGGCACCTGGACTACATCGCGCGCTATGCCCCCCGCGCCTACTCCTACCATCCGGCGGCTTTTCGGGATATTATAGAAGAAATCCTCCGCCTGCTCATCCGCCGCGACGTCGCGCTGGAGCTGAACACCGCCGGATTTAAAAACACGCCGTTCACCAACCCGCACCCGGTCATTCTCGACTGGTACCGGCAGATGGGCGGAGAACTGATCACCGTGGGTTCCGACGCCCACTCGCCGGCCTACATAGCCCTCTCCTTTGACCGGGCGGCCGCGATTCTCCGGCAGGCGGGCTTTCGCGAGTACGCGGTCTATCAGCAGAGAAAGCCCGTGTTTTACCCTCTGTAAAAAAAGCCGTTACGCATCCGCCCGTTTCTCACAAAGGCGGCGTATGCCTCGCTCATGGAGCGGGACTGGGCGACGGCCTCCTTCAGCTTTGCCACGGTGTAATCAATCTCCTCTCTGGTGACGGACTCGCTGATGGTAAAGCGGATGGCGCCCTTGGCCATGTCCTCCGGCAGACCGATTTCCGTGAGAACGTGGGAGGCGGCGCTCTGGCCGGAATTGCAGGCGGAACCGCTGGAGCAGCAGATTCCCTCCATGTCCAGCAAAATCACGATTGTCTCACCCTCGACAAAGGAAAAACTCATGTTTATATTATTGGAGAGGCGGTTTCGCCTCGGACCGTTGAGACGGCAGAAAGGAATTTCACTCTGAATGCGGGCAATCATGTAATCCCGCATTCTCCGCTCCTTTTCCGCCCGCTCTTTCATGGCTTCCGCCGCCTGCCGCGCCGCCGCTCCCATCCCCACAATGGCCGCCACGTTCTCGGTCCCGGCCCGGCTTCCGCCCTCCTGCTTGCCCCCGTGAAGCAGCGGCGGCAGCTCGATTCCCTCTCTTTTGTACAAAAAGCCGATTCCCTTGGGACCGTGGAATTTGTGGGCGCTGGCGCTCAAAAAATCGATGTGCCATTTTTCCGGCCAAAGATCCATGTGCCCGAACGCCTGCACCGCGTCCGTGTGAAAATAGGCGGGATGGTCCGCCAATATTTCCCCGATCTCGGCAATGGGCTGAATCGTGCCGATCTCGTTATTGGCCGTCATGACAGACACAAGCACCGTATCCTTCCGCAACGCCTGCCTGAGCTTCCAGGGCTCCACAAAACCCTGTTCATCCACATCTAAATAGGTGACGTCCCATCCTCTTTTTTCCAGATAATGACAGGTGTTCAATACTGCGTGATGCTCGATTTTGCTCGTGATAATGTGTTTTCCCTGCTTTTCTCTGCTCTCGGCGGTTCTCGTGAGAACCCAGTTGTCGCTCTCCGTGCCTCCGGATGTAAAAAAAATACATGCGGGCGGACACCGCAGCACCTGGGCAATCTGCTTTCTGGCCCGCTCAATCGCGTGCTTATTATTGGCTCCCAGGTCATATATGCTGGAAGGATTTCCGTATTCTTCCCGCAAATAAGGAAGCATCTCCTGGAGTGCTTCCTTAGATAGCTGCGTTGTCGCCGCATGATCCATATAAATAATCGCTGGTTCCATATCCAACCACTCCAATACCAGTAGTGTATTCATTTGGCATTTAATTACTATCCATTGTATTCAGCGTGGTTTTAATGGTTCCAGATTCCTATTCGGCGTGGTTTCAATGGTTTCGGATTCCGCTTCCTATTAGGAAATCCTTTCTAATCTAATTTCTGTTTTCGCTTGCACGAAGCCGGTCAGCCCAGGGTAATACGGTGGTACGAGCGCTTGCCTCCGGCCGTGCGCTTCACAATTTCCTCCGTGTGCACCTGCTTCTCCGCCCTCAGATTCTTATTCGTCTCCGTTTTCTCCGGGCGCATCAACGTCTCCGATACCTCATCCAAGGAGTAGGCAAAGCCGCTGGTCCTCGGCTCGGCCTGCGGTTTCGGTGCGTATTCTGGCATTGGTTCTAACTCGGGCTCCCACTCGGACAGTGGTTCCGGTTCCGGCGTGTATTCCAACTGCATGCCCGATGCAGATAACGGCTCAGGCTGCGGTTCAGGTGTATACTCCGGCATTGGTTCTAACTCGGACTCCCGCTCAGACAGTGGCTCCGGTTCCGGCGTGTATTCCGGCATCGCTGTAAATTCCAACTTAGGTTCCAGCGCAGATAACGGCTCAGGCTGCAGTTCGGATGTATATCCCATCAATGGCTCCAACTTAGGTTCCAGCGCGGATAACGGCTCAGGCTGCGGTTCAGGTGTATACTCTGGCACAGGCTCTTGCACAGGCAATGGTTCTTGCTCCGGCTGTATATTATCTGCCGCATGAACTTCCCGCCACTTATGTTCGAGATCGGTAATCGTCGGCACCTTGTCATACTCGCTGATCATGGCCTCATCTCCCGTCAAGGGTCGGGTGAGGGGTTCAGCCTTAAAGTCGAAATCCGGCTTTACATATTTGGGAAGCGTAGAACGGGAAACCTGCGGCTGAGGCTCAAGTTTAAGTTCCGGTTCCGGCTCATACGCCACCTCCGGCTCCGGCGCGGCCTGTGGCTGAGGTTCAAGTTGAAGATCCAGTTCCGGCGCGGCCTGCGGCTGAGGTTCAAGTTTAATCTCCTCTTCCGGTTCGGACCCCCATTCCATCTCCGGGAACTGCATCTGCAGTTCAGATTCCGGCATCAGATCTAATGTCACGGATTCATTCTCCGTCTCTGTATCCATCTCCGGCATCAAATCCAGATTTGCCGATTCGTCATCTTCTTCCGCCCCGGTCATCAAATCCAGATCCAGCATGGCGTCGCTCTCGTCCGCCGGTTCCTCATAATCCAGTTCCGCCGCGGGAATGGCGGCGCGGAGATCTTTCTGCTCATCCTCTCTCTCGATCACATCCGCTATATCCTCCCTCGCCGTCTCATTCATGCGGCGAATGGGATCCGACATATCCAGGCGGGCCAGTAAGGTATCTAACTGCGCGTCCTCATTTTCATCCGAACTATCCGAAACGTCCCCTTTTGTCAGCAGGGGCTCCTCCTCCGGCGCGAAATCCATGCTTTCCGGGGAATGAATCAGGGAATCCGCCGACGCGGGCAGCACATCGTCGCTGTTCAGGCTCTGATAATCCGGCATGACGGCGGAATTTGCCTGGCTGCTCGCGACGTCGCTCTGCTCCAGGATTTCCGGGGAGCCGACCGCGTAATTTTTAGAGCTGCTCAGGGTCTCGGCGCCCAGTCCCGCCACCTCAATCTTATTGGATGATGAAGGCGCCGAAGGCGCAGAGAGAGTCGTGGCATCCGTAGACGGGGACTGCGCCTGGGGCTTTGCTTCCAGCGTTGCCTCCGAATTGGGCTCCAGCTTCAATTCGGGACCGGACGGAGACGGTGCTTCGGGAGCGGCCTGAGGCTGCTTTGCGCCCGGCATGAAATCCGGGGATACCGTCCACTCAGGAATTTCCGCCACGTTCCAGGCTGCGGGCTCAGCCGGCTGTAATTCCACGGAATTGTCGATTTCTGCTGCTTTTCTTCTCATTGCGTCCTCCTTGCTCTTGTCCGGCTTCTCAGTCTGCTGCTTCTTTTGTGGCGGGGGCGTCTGTTTTTTCCCCATGGCCTTTTTATCCGCTTTTTCGGCTGCCTGTCTTTCCTTCATGGCTTTCTTTTCAGCCGCCTGTTTCTCTCGCATGGCTTTCTTGTCCGGCTTTCCGGCCGCCTGCGCCTTCCCGGCCGTTCCGGGAACCGCCTGTCTCGTCCCCGGCTGTTCTTTTTGACCGCCCTGCGCTCCCTCAGGTTCGGCAGAGAAAGTCGTGGCTCCTGCCATGGCTTCTGTCGTGACAGAAGTCGCAGCCTCCGCGCCTTTTGCCGAGGAAGCCGCTTGCTCCGAGGCGGTGTCCGTTTGCTCCGCGGGCTCCGTCGATTCCTTCAGCACCAGCGTACAGGAGAACCCGTAAGCGGTAAATATGGGGAGCATGTATGTCATGTAATAAAAATGCGCTCCGTTTTTATTGAAAATCAGATAATATCCCAAAAGGATGATGTAAGTCAGGCAGAAAGGACCGATTCCCGAACTGCTCCTGCGGATGGAAAAAAAGCCGGCCGTACAGCCCAAAAAGACCATCAGCACCGGAAAGACCGGAACATGGAAGGGGCTGTATACAAATTGCATGGCGTCCGTAAATTTCAAAATCATGTAGTCAAAAATCTGCGACAGGTCCGTGTAGGAAGCCAGTTCCGGATCCACGGCCATCTCCGGGAGAACGATCATGTCCGGAAGCAGGAAAAATATCACGCCGAATATAATCACGGAAATCAGCGTCAGAATACCGGCCGCGGGCACGCCGCGGCAGAGAACGCTGCACTTTTTATTTTCCGGCTCGCCAAAAATCAGCGTCAGGATGCAGCCCACCAGCAGGGCGCAGGCGAGGGGATTGAGAATAATAGCCAGGGAAAAGACGATTCCCATGACAAAATAGCTGAAAAAAAGCATAAAGCTGTTGTCAGAAAGCATATATACAAATTTCCTCGTGACGAGGAGAAACACGGCGTAGGGAATGACAAAACAGAAGATATCTATGTACTGCCTCGCCGTGAATGAGGAATTGGCGATGCTGTGAAAATAGAAAAATCCGAGAACCAGCGCGGCGCAGCCGCACAGACGGCCTCCCAGCATCCGGGCGCACACATAGACGCCGGCCATGAGGACGGTGAGCAGCAGGGAATTTGTCAGTCCGATCGGCAGATCCAGCACAAATAAAAGGGCGCAGACAACCACAAAGAACAGAATCTCGACCATGTTGGCCACCCGGCTCTTGCGCTGGATGAAATCCACATAACCGGCCTCTTTGATAAAAAAGGAACCGATCATGTAAATAGCGATGCCCAGTACCAGGATGCAGGCTACCACATTGCTGTTCTTAGTGTCGGAAATGGCCAGCTGGGAAATTTCCAAAAAGGCAATGCCCCATATGCCGACAAAAAGTACCGAATATATAATAGATAATAAATTTCTTTTTAATAACAATTTTTTCGCCCCTTTATTACATAATTATACATTTATTATGATACTATAAAAAAGTCGAAATTACAACATCTTTTAGAAGATAACGACATACATTTTATTAAAAAACGGAGTAATCGGTTTGAAGAATCAATTACTGAAAGGGACGCTGATTCTGGCGGGGGCCGGAATTGTGACGCGGATGATCGGATTTGCCTACCGCGTCTTTTTGGCCGACGCCATCGGAGAGACAAATCTTGGCATTTACCAACTGATATTTCCGGTCTACTCCCTCTGCTTTACCCTGTATGCCGCCGGCGTGCAGACTGCCGTGTCCCAGATGGTTTCCCATGAAAAAAAAGAGCGGCACCCGGATATTGTAAAGAGCGGTCTGGCGCTGTCTCTGGGGACTGCCGTCACGCTCTCTCTTTTACTGTTTGCCGGGGCCGATTTCATCGCGGTCTCCTTTCTGGGCGCCAAAGAGGCGGCGGGGCTGCTGCGGATTCTGGCGGTCATTTTTCCCTTCTGCGGGGTCACGTCCATTATAAACGGCTATTTTTACGGAATCAACGACGCCAAAAAGCCCGCCGTCTCCCAGATTATAGAGCAGCTCTGCCGGGTCGGCTTCGTGTTTCTCATCTCCTTTGCCGTTCTGGAGGGGGCGGCGACTCCGGCCTGCGCCGTGTGGGGGCTTGTGGCCGGGGAGATGGCGGCCAATTTCTACAACCTGTTCCAGCTTAGCCGGATTCTGCCGCTTCGGCTGATTCACCGGGGGCGGGCGCGGGGAAAAAGGCTTCTTGCCCTCTCCCTTCCCCTCACCGGAAACCGGCTGATTCTGTCGCTGCTCGGCAGTCTGGAGTCCGTTCTGATCCCGGCCATGCTCATACGGTACGGCCACGCCCCGGCGGACGCCCTGGCAATTTTTGGCATCCTCACCGGGGTCGTCATGCCCTTTATCACATTTCCGGGAACCCTCACCAATTCTCTGTCGGTCCTGCTGCTCCCCACAATTTCCCAGGCGGCGGGGGCCGGACGCCACGGACAGGTGCGCCGCGCCGCCGAGCAGACCCTTCACGGCTCCCTGCTCTTAGGCGTCGTCGCCAGCACGCTGTTTCTGAATTACGGGCTGGACATTGGGAAACTCCTGTTCCAG
>CANRJU010000113.1 GCA_947631075.1 uncultured Lachnospiraceae bacterium | reverse complement strand
ATCCGCGTAAAGGATTATTTTGTGCTGAAATTTATCGGCATGAAAATGCAGGTCATCAAAAAAATCAGCTATTTTGAGATGGGAAGCTACACGCTGGCGGCTATCGTCCTGACGCTGATTCTGATGTGGATCCTGCGCTTTTCGGGCATCGGCGTCATACAGGATATCCTGTGGTACTACACGCTGATCCCCTATCTGCTGTTTGCGCTGTACAATTTCCTGCTGATCTTTTTGACAGTCGCATCTTTTAATCGCATACTGAAAGGACGGTTGAGCCAATGATACGAATTACAAATTTGAATAAAATATATAATAAAGGAAAGAAAAATCAGGAACACGCTCTGAAAGACGTCAGCCTGGAGCTGGATTCCACCGGCCTCGTGTGCATCCTCGGCGAGAGCGGCTGCGGCAAGACGACCCTGCTGAACACCATCGGCGGCCTGGATACCTTTTCCGGCGGGACCATTGAAATCGACGATCAGAAACTGACAAAATACAGTCCCAAAATAATGGAGCCGATCCGCAACGACCATTTTGACTACGTTTTCCAGAATTACTATCTGCTGCAGGACTACCCGGTCGCCTACAACGTCAAGCTGGCGCTGAACCGCTATGATCTGACCGAGGAGGAAAAGGAGGAGCGGGTGGACTATGTGCTGGAGATGCTAGGCATCGCCAAGTACAAAAAGAAGCTGGTGTCCAAGCTCTCCGGCGGCCAGAAACAGCGCGTCTCCATCGCGAGAGCCCTGGTGAAATCCCCGGACGTCATTCTGGCGGATGAGCCGACGGGAAACTTGGACGAGGAGAACACCTTGCGCATCATGAGCATTCTCAAAAATATTTCGCGGGAATGCCTCGTATTATTAGTGACCCACGAGAAGCGGATCGCCCGTTTTTTCGCCGACCGGATTATTGAGATTCAGGACGGCCGGATTATTCGGGATGAAAATAACGCGGCCCATTCTTCCTATACGCGCAGCGACGACTCCAATATTTATCTGAAAGAGATGGAGCGCGAGACGCTGCAAAAAGACCTGGCGCAGTTTAATATTTACCGCGAAAAGGGGACCATCCCGCGCAAGATTGAATTGACGCTGGCCTGGAAGGACGACAAGCTTTACATCCAGAACAACATGCCCTATGACATCCTGATTGAAGGTTTGGAAAACGGCGTGGAAATACTGGATACCGAGCGGCCGACGTTAGATATGGCGGACGTGGAGCAGTTCTCCTACGAGCTTCCCAAGCCTCATGGCACGGGCAAGGCCCGTCTGTCCGGGCGGGAGATCCTGCGTATGGCGCTGGAGAACATACGGCTTATGGGCAAAAAACAGGCGTTCGTCCTAGGAATCATGCTGGTGACGGCCGTCCTTCTGTCCATCACCATGGCGCAGTTTGTCAGCAGCGTATCCATCGATGAGGACGACATCCGCGCCACCGACTCGCACTACGTCATGCTGGATTTTGTAAAAGACTCCTTCGGGACCGAGGATACAAGCCTTAGGGAGTACATCGATAAGAACCTGAGCGACGATTCCCACGGCGATATATTTTTCGCCCCCAATGGAAATGTCTACATGCAGGGAGAGGGATTTGTGCAGTTCTCCAACCTCACCCAGCTGCTGCAGGATTACTCCTATGTCCCGAAAAAGCGCCTCAAGGAAGAAGATCTCGTCTACGGCGCCATGCCGGTCAAGCGCGCCGAAGTCGTCATGGACGAGCTTCTGATTGAAAGAATGGAGGCCGGCAACGGGCATGTGTCCTCGCTCCACGACGGGCCGGAATCCTACCTGGGCGTCCGCCTGAAGATACCCGCCGTAAATCTGGAGCTGGTCGTGACGGGCATCAGCAATACCAACGAGCCCGTGATCTATTGCAGTCAGAACGTCCTGATCGGAATACAGGGCACCGGATACCAGATCGGCAATCTTGACGAGCTGGTTGCCGAGGATCCGGAAGCTAAGGACCAGAAGCTGAAAGACGGCCAGGTCCTCATGCGGGAAGGACTTTACAACGCCCTGCAAGTAGCTAAAAACAAGAAAAACAAAGTCAGCTTCCGCAACATGGAGAAAAAATTCAAGGTGGTCGGCACTTTTCCCGACGATGTGAATATGGATTATGCCCTCACCGACGCGGACTGCGTCAGAATACGCAATGCCATGATTTTTGACAAAAAAACCTGTTATATATACACTGACGATCTGGCGGCTACGATGGATTATTTTGATAACAGAAACGCGAGAAAAGAACTGACGTCATATAAAGTAAGAACATCCATCCCCGCCCGGGATGAGGTCGAGGCCTACAAGGAAGAACGCGCGGTTGACTTAGACGCCAGGCAGCTGATTACCTTTGCCATCGCCATTATTTCCCTGATTATGGTGTACTTTACGATAAAATCCAACGCGGTATCCCGCAGCGAGGAGCTGACGGTCTACCGCCTCATCGGAATTTCCAAGGGCAGCATTTTAAACGCCTACATGCTGGAGATGTTTTTCATGACCTGCTACACCTCCCTCCCGGCGGTGCTTGTCACCAGCGGCGTCATTAAATTTGTCAGTTCCATACCGTCCCTGCAGATTTATATGATCTTCCCGTGGTGGTCGGTCCTGGCTCTGCTGCTGGCCATTTACGTCGTGCATATCGTGATCAGTATTCTTCCTGTGTATGGAATTCTCTCGCAGCCTCCGGCGGCGCTGGCGGTGAAAGAATAGGAAAAAACAGTTCATTGACTGTAGTCCATTGATTTAAAATCCCTTCTTGACAAACTATCATTTGTCGTGTATACTATCATTTGATAGTATACACGCAGGAAGGGAGAGGCGTAGATTGTTGGTTAGTAAGGAGGAAAAATTATGGAGGCCAGCACATTGATCAGAAAAATTCACATGAATTGTCCACTCTGTGAAAAAACGCATGAGATTGAGGAGAGAAAACGTCATACAACCATTACTTTAAAGGGTGATACGGTAACATACGAAGAAAGGTTTTATTTTTGCGCAAATGCGGACGAAGATGAAAACGAATTTGAAACCGGATCCATGACAAATGAAAATCTCCTTCACGCTCGTAACGCCTACCGCGTTAAGCACAAGCTGCTCACTTCTGATGAAATAGTCGCAATACGGGAAAATTATGGTCTTTCCCAAGTAGACCTCGCCAGACTACTTGGATGGGGGGAAGCGACCATATCCCGATATGAGAGCAAGGCGATCCAGGATGAAGCCTACGACACTATGCTGCGCTTAATTAAAGATAATCCCCTGCAGGCGCTAGAGTTTCTCAAGAAAAATGCCTCCAAGTTTTCAGAAGCAAAAAGACAGGATATCAGGGCAAAAATTGTTGAGAAAATGGATACTTATGGAAAAGAATATTTGACACGGCAGGCCTTTGAAGGCGAGTATGCTGGTTTTGAAGAACCCTCTGATTCAAACGGCTTTGTTATGCTGAATATTGATAAAATTGAAGCCGCGATCTCTTACATTGCTGAACGCGTTTCCAATCTTTTTAAAGTGAAACTGATGAAGATGCTCTGGTATGTAGATGCGCTTTCCTATAAAAAAAGCGGATACGCAATGACGGGCATGGTCTATCGACATAATGACCTGGGAGCCCTGCCTGTTGGTCATTATAGCCTTATGAACCTTGAAAATCTAAACGTTCATGAAGAAGAAAGTTATAATTATGATTCCATGCTGCACATATATCCGTCTCAGAATATGAATTATAGCATATTGACTTCTGAGGACAAAGAAATATTAGACAATGTGATAAATAAGTTTAAAAATTATAAAGCAAAAGAAATCGTTGATTATATGCACGAAGAAAGGGCGTATCGTGAAACGAGATCCGGCGATATAATACCATTTTCAATAGCAAAGGATATACGAAGTTTTTAGATAACCCAAAGTGATAATCCCGGACAAAGTGCTTCTAAATCACGCAAATAAGGGCGGCATACACATGCCGCCCGCTTTCAATTATCCACGAATAATTTTGCTCTTTTTGCTAAAATATTTTTTTCCCTGTATTTTTTTATACGCCCGCACATAATAATATTTCTTTCCTTTTTTTATAACGGCGCTGTTTTTCTTCAATTTTTTGACGCATTTATATGTACCCTTTTTCTTCGCGGAGCGGTAAAGATACCAGCCGTTGGGGGATACACCGCCGATTGAAAAGAGCAGTTTTGTCTTTTTCTTTGACAGGCTCACCTTGCGGACCGATGCCTTTTTTTTCTGAATTTTCTTTTTTTTGCTGCCAGAGGAATCTGAACCGTCCGTCGTCTCGGAGGAAGATGGCTCCCGATACGTGCTTCCGTCTTCGTCGCCCGCAGCGTCCGGATTGTCCGTTGGCGTCACCGGAGCCGCTGTCGGTGTAGTCGGACTGTCGGTCGGCGTCACTGGACTTGCCGTCGGTGTGGTCGGACTGTTGGTCGGTGTTACCGGACTTGTCGTCGGTGTGATCGGATTCTCGGTTGATGTACCCGGAGTTTCCGTCGATGTATCCGGAGTTCCTGTTGACGTGCCCGGAGTTCCTGCCGATGTGCCGGGGCTCACCGTCGGCGTCGGACTCGCTGTCGGCGTCGCCGAGGGAAGCGATTCGTAATGGCTGTGAAGATAGCTCAGGGCCGAGGATACATTTAAGCTTGGAAACTCCTGCCCACCGCCGCTTTCACCTGTATGAACCACCGGCTCCCCGGTTCCCGATAGGACGCACTCCCGGATAATCGCCGGTCCGGGCAGGGAACCGTCGCTGCCCTTTTGAATACTGCGCCATTCATCAATCAGCAGACAGCATGCGCCGGACACGATGGCCGTAGACATGGAAGTGCCGGATTCCGTCCGATACTGGCCATTCAGCGCGGCAGAGTATATATCCTCTCCGGGAGCGGCAATCTCATAATCTACCTCTGTTCCCGGCTGGCTGTCCCAATTTGAAAACCACGCTAACTGGTTATCGCGGTCAGACGACATAACTCCTATAACATCCGGCAGACCGGCAGGGAACATATTCTCGCCGCCGTCCCCCGGCGATTCGGAAGTAGGCGAGTGGTCATTGCCCGCGGCCGCCACGACGACCGCCTGTTTGGACGCCTCGCTGATTGCCTCGCGCAGCTCGTCCGTGCAAAATCCGGTGCCGAGAGAAAGATTAATAACGTCGGCGCCATTTTTCACAGCATACTGGATTCCCTCAACGACATTTTTACTGCTGAACCCATTTGTGGAATTTCCCGCCTTAATCACCATGAGCCGGGCATTCGGATCCACTCCCCGGACGCCGGACTTCCCTGTCTGCTTCATGGCAATGAGGCCGGCCACATGGGTGCCGTGACCGTCCGTGTCCTCCACGTCTCCCGAATCGGACCGCACATTATACCCATAGACGTCGTCTATGTAACCATTTCCGTCGTCGTCTTCTCCCTCTTTTCCCGCTTTCTCCGCCTCGTTCACCCACAGGCTGTCCGCGAGGGCGGGGTGATCTGTCCGCACGCCCGTATCAATCACGGCGACCACGGCCGGATTGCCGGGATCAAAAGCCGTTTCCGACGGGGCGTCGATCTGCTCCAGATGCCAGGAAAAATCCTCTTCCGCCGCAAAAACAGCATCACTTTTCGGAATGACCAGGCAGGCCGCCACGAAAATTGAGATTGCCGCCATTTTACATTTTTTTCTGCTCGGTGTCATACAATTTGTATCTCCCTTCTCCTGCTCTTTAAACTTGTGTGAAATATTTATTTTTGCATGATATCACGATGTTTTCAAAATTATGCTTTTCATGCAAGCATGGCCTTTCTTTTCACAAAATTTTATCACGACCATTTAGACGCGCGCAGGATCTCACTGATTTCATTTTTGTATTTTGACAAAAATACCAGGTGGTCGTCCTCGGAACCGTCAATATCAAAGACCGCGTATTCTGCCTGCGTGTACCCCTGCCAGGGCCTTCCGTGGCCGGGCGCAAGTCCTATATCGCAGATCGGACACAGAACCTGTCCCTGCACCGTCAGCGGATTCATGACATTCTGCCATATGACCAGCTGGGCGCCCAGGCGCATACGCTGAAATTCCTCCTCGGTCCACTGGGACGGAAACATCTGTTGCAATGTCTCCTCCACTTCATCTTCTCCGCCGGATTCTCCCTCCGACAAAGGCGCCGCCTCTAACATCCAGATTCCTCCGGCTCCCTGGCCGGACTCCTCCAGCCGGGAAGCCAGCCAGAACGCAATGCTGCCGCCCAGCGAATAGCCCGCCAAAATGCCGCCGGGCTTCCACACCTTCTGTAATTCCCGCTCATACAGGGAAAGCGTTTCATCCCAGCTATTTTCTTCCTTTTCTGTCGCTTTCGACAGCGGAACATCCTCCAGCTGTTCCACCGTCCGCTCCGCGTACTTCTCATACTTCGGATCCGACATGCCATATACCGTTCCCGGATAATCCCACTGCTGGAGCAGTTCCATATAGCACAGCACATTTCCCCCCGCGGGAGGCAGGCAGTACACCGGAGGAAATTCTTCGCTTCCCTCCTTTAATACCATAAATCCGCCGCTGCGCGAATCGGTCCCCCTCTCTCTTGCCATGAGGAGAGCCCCCAGCTTTTCCGGCGTCTGGCACATGATCAGCTCCGGCACTCCTATTTTGTAGCGCGCCAGCATAGAGGCCAGCTTCATAGCGTCTAAGCTCGTGCCGCCCAGTTCGGTAAAGGATTCCTTTCTGCCGACAAATTCCTTTTCAAAAATACGGCCAAAAAGATCGGAAGCAATTTTCTCATAATACGTGGCGGGCGGCTCCTGCGGCTGTTCGCGGCGATCCGCCAACTGCTCTAAAAGGAGCTTGTCGTCCCGTTTTCCGCTCTGATTTAACGGCATTTTTTCCACAAACTGCAAATGGCGGGGCACCATCCAGGCGGGGAGCATCTGCGACAGCTCCAACTGAATCTCATCCGTTTCTCCCGGCTCATCTGATACCATAAATCCCGCCAGATAGCTGTGGCCGCCCCTTCCCGGAACGCAGAGGACAGCCGCTTCCCGAACGCCGGGAAGCCGACGCAAGCACTCCTCAATCTCCTCCAGCTCAATACGGTATCCCCGAATCTTTACCTGACGGTCCATCCGGCCCGCAAAATCAATATTTCCATCCGGCAGATAGCGGCCCAGATCTCCGGTCCGGTACATCCGTCCCTCCCCGAAGGGATTTTCCACAAAATATTTTCGCGTCCACTTCTCCTGATTCAGATACTCTCTGGCCAGGCCCTCGCCCGCTATGCAGATCTCGCCTGTCATGCCGGTTCCGCACAGCTTATCCTTTTGAAGAATATAGACCTTTTTATTGGCCAGAGGGCGTCCGATCGGGATGCGCACATAGTCCTTCCGTCCGCTCTCCGGGGGCAAATACCGGTATGCTGTGGCATTCACCGCCGTCTCGGTCGGTCCGTAGGAATTGCTGATCTGCTCCGCGCAGCCATACGCGTCAAAAATCTCCTCGCTGGCCACGTCCCCGCCCGCATCCAGCAGGCGCAGACGTCCTATCCTTTCCGGATCCAGCGCACCGATCAGAGCGGACGTGCCGATTATGACCGTGACGCCCATGCGGTTGCAGTAATTCTCTATTCCTCCCGCCTGCTCTCGCTCCTCTTGCGTCATGACGCAGAGCGTTCCGCCCACTGTCAGGGTATTAAAAATGTCCATCACCGACTGGTCAAACACATAATTTGCCAGCTGCAGCACGCGGTCCTCCGAAGAAAATCCGTAAAAATCCTGGTTGGAATAAATCATGTTACTGAACCCTCTGTGCTCCATCACCACTCCCTTGGGGCGTCCCGTCGTCCCAGACGTGTAGATCACGTAGGCCGCCCGCTGCCAGAGATCCTCCTCCGACCACGGAAGCGCATTTTCTTTTTCCCGCGCGGCCTGACCGCCAGCAGTAG
>CANRJU010000112.1 GCA_947631075.1 uncultured Lachnospiraceae bacterium | reverse complement strand
AGCCGCCACGCCGCGGGACACGCCGATGAGCAGCGCGCCAATGATAGTGGCGCCAGAGCGGGAGGTGCCGGGCACGATGGCCGCCAACAGCTGGAAAATGCCGATGATAATCGCCGTGTTGTAGCCGATCTCCGCCACGTTTGTGATCACCGGGCGCCTTCCCTTGTTCCAGTTCTCCACAATGATAAAGAGAACGCCGTAGATGATCAGCGCCCCGGCCACGACGACAGCGTTGTAGAACATCTCGTCGATAATGTCGTCGAACAGAAGTCCCACGATGGCCGCCGGCACGCAGGAGACCAGAATCTTGAACCACAGTTGGAGAATGTCCATCTTAATAAATGGCTCTTTATTTTTCTTCGCCTTGAAGTTAAAGGGCCAGATCCGCTCCCAGAACAGGAGCACTACGGCGAGAATCGCCCCCAACTGCACTACTACTAAGAACATGGACTCGAAATCCGGGTCCGAAAACGTCATGAACTGATTTAACAAAATCATATGCCCGGTGCTGCTGATGGGCAGCCACTCGGTAATTCCCTCCACGATTCCAAATACGATCGCTTTTAATACGTCAAAGAAACTCATACTCATCCTCCGATATCCTGTATTGCCATATATTTTATCTTACCACAACCCCTCTGTCAAAACAATCATAAGTTGCAAATTCGTCAAAAATATTGTAAACTATATAGAGTATGCACGAATTATATGAACCGGGAGCAAGATACAGGCTGCTCCCAACATCATTATAAGGATTTTAGAGCTTATGAAAAACTGGTTAAAGCAAAAAATAGATCCCGTGATTCCCCTGTACGGAATCATTCCCCTGATCAGCTGTTTCGCCCTGAACATGCTGGTGTACAGCGGGACCATGGTCCTGTGCGCGGACTGGAAGCACTACGACCTCACCACCCCCTTTGACCGCGCGGTGCCCCTGGTGCCGGGGTGGATGTACATTTACTTTGGCTGTTATCTGTTCTGGATTGTGAATTACATACTGGTAGCGCGTATACACAGGGATAACAGGGAGTTTTTTTTCCGCTTTGTCGCCACGGATATGTTGTCGCGGCTGGTGTGCGCGGTATTTTACATCGGTTTTCCCACCACCAATGTCCGTCCGGTGGTGACCGGAGAAGGATTCAGTTCCTGGCTGCTGCATTTTCTGTACGGAATTGACCAGCCCACCAACCTGTTTCCCTCCATCCACTGTCTGGTGAGCTGGCTGTGCTTTGTGGGAATCCGAAAGAGCGATAAGGTCCCTCTGTGGTACAAGGTCTTTTCCTGCGTGTTCGCCCTGTTAGTCGTGGCGTCCACCCAGTTCACCAAGCAGCACTACATAGCGGACGCCGTCGCCGGTATCGCCCTGGCGGAGATTTTGTTTTTTATCTGCAGCCGCGCGCCGCTTTACCGGCCGGTCCAGCGCTTTTTTGAATTTGTAAACCGGAAAATAGCGCAAATATGGTAATAGTACGCAAATACTATATATAAAAGGAGAATCCTGTGAGCAGCAAAACGAGGAAGAATCTTTTAAACGCCCTTTTTCTGATTGCCCTGTTAGCCGTTACGGTGTGGGCCATATTCAAGGATCAGGATCTGGGGGACATTATTGACATACTGCGGGACATCGCGCCCATTTTTCTTGTGATTGGCTTTGTTTTAGTGATTTTGTATGTGTGCAGCGAGTCCGTCATCATCAAGTACCTGCTCCACGCGGTCCACATCCGTGTCCCGCTGTTCAACTGTATACGGTACTCCTTTGTAGGTTTTTTCTACAGTTGTATTACACCATCGGCCACCGGGGGACAGCCCATGCAGATTTATTACATGAACAAGCAGGGCATCGACATCCCCACTGCCACTATCGTACTGATGCTCGTGACGATTGAGTACAAGTTCGTTCTGGTCTTTGCGGGCGTGGGACTGATTCTGTTCGGACAGGGGCTCGTCCTCACGCTGCCGGCGGAGGTCCAGTTTTTCCTGTATCTGGGCGTGGCGCTGAACGTGTTCTGCGTGTCCTTTATGAGCCTTTTGGTCTTTCTCCCGGAGACTGCCAAATTCCTCATCACCAAGGGCTTCGCGCTGCTGAAAAAACTGCGTCTGATGAAGGAGAAGAACAACCGGGCGGAGCGTTTGGAAAATTCCATGGAGGTTTACAAGGCCGCCTCGGTATTTTTAAAGGGACACAAGCTGGTTATTTTTAACACCACCGTGATCTCGTTTATACAGCGGTTTTTCCTGTTTTTCATTACCTATGTGGTGTACCGCAGTTTCGGCCTTCACGAGCTTGACGCCTGGACGATTACCATCCTCCAGTCCATCATCTCCATCTCCGTGGATATGCTGCCGCTGCCGGGGGGGATGGGAATCAGCGAACGGCTGTACCTTTTGATTTTTACGCCTGTCTTTGGCGGGCTCACGGCCGCTACCGCCTCCATGATGGTCAGCCGCGGATTCAGCTACTACATCCTGATCCTGGTGAGCGGCATAATATCATTTATTACACACTTGACAGTAAAAAGTGTGAAAAAGCCTGCGAGCAAAAAAAACTGAGGAGTATAGCGTGGACACAGTTCACTCAGAAATACGAGGAGGGGCAATATGATCGGATTTTATAATTATTCTGTAATAGTGACCTATCTGGGAGTGGCGTTCTCTATTTTCGGCATCACTCTTGCCTGCAACGGGCGCTACGAGGCGGCGATTTTCTGCCTGGCGCTGGCGGGCGCGTGCGATACCTTTGACGGGAAAATAGCCAGAGCCATGAAAAACCGCACGAGAGAGATGGAGATCTTCGGCGTGCAGATCGACTCCCTCTGCGACATGGTCTGTTTCGGCGTGACTCCGGCCGTCCTCTGCTATCAGATGGGACTGCGGGAGCCTTGGGGGATCGCGGTGGAGATTCTCTTTGTCATCTGCGGCGCCATCCGCCTGGCCTATTTTAACATGTTAGAGGAGCTAAAGCACCAGAAGGCGCCCTCGGAGGCAGGGGAAAAGAAATACTACACCGGACTTCCCATCACATCGATTACCATTATCTTTCCGGTGGCCTACCTGTTCCATCCCCTTGTGTCCGCGGGAACATTCCACGTCATACTGGCGGGCATGCTGCTTTTGGTGGCCATCCTGTACATCTGCCGTTTCCGCATCCAGAAACCGAACAATGCGGTGGTGGCGCTTATGATGCTTTTCGTGGCCGTGGTGATGCTGAAAATTTTCAACGTATTTTAAAACGAGGTTTAACAAATGGATTATATAGATTTAAGTGGAAAAGTAGTTCATCAGACTTCTAAGCAGGACAAAATGCTGGAGTTTCTCTACCGCAGCGCAATAGGAAGGCTCTCCTTGAAACCCTTGGTGCGCCCCGGCGTATCCGAGCTGGCGGGGAAGTTTCTCTCCTCTCCCCACTCTGTCGGGCTGATTCAGCGATTTATTGAGAACAGCCACATCGACATGTCCGCGTATGAAAATAGGACCTATACTTCTTTTAACGATTTTTTTACCCGGAAGATCAAGGAGGGGCGGCGGCCGATTCCGGACGATCCGTCCCTGCTCATCAGTCCCTGCGACTGCCGGGCCTCGGTGTATAAAATTCACAAAAACTCGGTATTTTCCGTAAAAAATACCGAATACTCCCTCCGCTCGCTCCTGAGAAGCCGGAAGCTGGCGGAGATGTTTCAAGGCGGATACGCCTATATCCTGCGGCTGACGGTAAACGATTACCACCGGTATGTCTATGCCGCTTCCGGCAGGCAGTCGAGGAATTACCACATACCGGGAATTTTTCACACGGTGAATCCCATCGCCAACGACCATCTTCCTATTTATAAGGAAAACACCAGAGAATACACGGTCATCCACTCCAAGGAGTTCGGGCCTTTCATTCAGATGGAAGTGGGCGCTCTCCTGGTGGGGAAAATCCACAACCACAAAGAGAGCGACATCGTCCGGCGGGGCGAGGAAAAGGGCTTTTTTGAGTACGGCGGCTCTACCATCATACTCATTACCGCCAGGGACGCCGCGGCTCCCAGAGAGGATCTTTTGCAAAATACCAAAAATGGGTACGAGACCCAGATTTTACAGGGACACGTTCTCGGAACAACAGCATAAAAATATTCATAAATAATTTTATAAAAACTGGTCATAATAGGACTGTAATGCAAAGAAAATGGAGGAAACAGTCATGAAAAATAAAATTTTGACCAGTTTGGCGGCGCTCTGCCTTGCCGTCATCATGGTGGGCTGCGGCGACCGGATCAACAGCGCTACAGCGCCTCAGGACACTACAGACTCAAACGTCTCCAAGGACGTCAGAAACGACGCGTCGGATATCGGCGAGGACGCAGGGGACATTGGTGAGGACGCCGGAAACGGTGTAAAGGATGTCACGGATGGCGTCGGCGAGGGAATAAAGGACACCGCGGACGGCGTCGGCGAAGGCGTGAGTGATATCGTTGAAGGCGTCGGCGAGGGCGTAGGCGACGCGGTAGAAGGCGTCGGCGAGGGCGCTAAGGATGTAGCGGATGGCGCTAGCGACGCCGTGGACGACGCCAGCGATGCCGTGGACGACACCGCCAAGAACGCAGCAGACAGCGTCGATGACAGCTCTAAAGACCGTGCCTCTGGCACTGCGGATACGACGAATAAGAACAACAAAAAAACGGGCAAAAAGCGGTAAGACAGTTTCCCGCAGGGAGAATTTTCCTATTTGTCAAAAAACGGCATGGATGCCAGGTGTCCATGCCGTTTTTTTAACTGTTTTTTACTGTTATATATTGTTTTATTCTGTTTCATCCGCTTTTTTCATTGCTTTACCCTAAATTATATTAAAGCAGCGGAAGCAGCTGATCCGGTCGGTCTATGATCGTCTCTGCTCCGTGCCGGCGCAGGAACTCCTCTCCCCTGAATCCCCAGGTGACGCTGACGCACGGAATCCCCGCATTGGCCGCCGTCTGCACGTCCACGTCCGAATCTCCCACATACAGCGCCCTCTCCCGGCCGCAGGCGAGAAGCTCCAGCGCCCGCCACACCATTTCCGGCGACGGCTTCTTTTTGATTCCCGCCTCCTCATTTTCTCCCATAGCCACATGAATCAGCCCCGGAAAGTACACCGGCATCAGCTCCTTTACCGCGAAATCCGCCTTGTTGGAAACCACCGCCGTCTTGATTCCCATTTTCTTCAATTTTACAAGAAGCTCTTCAATGCCTTCATAGGGAACCGTCTTGTCCTGACAGTGAGCGGCATAGTACCTGCGAAATTCAGCCAGCACATCCTCTGTGAGCTTCTGATCCGTCCCCTCCGGCACCGCCCGAACAATCAGCTTCCGTATGCCATTTCCCACAAACTGCCGGACCTCATCCAGAGACCTTGTCGGCATATCGTGACTTTTCAGCGCCTCGTTCACCGCGTCCGCCAGATCCTCTAATGTATTTAATAAAGTACCATCCAAATCAAAAATTACCGCATCGTATTTCATGACTAATCCTCATTCTTCATTCTTTTCTTTCCCAGCACCTTTTTCATGGCTGAAACATACCCAAAAATATGGGCATTTCCCCACGCCAGCTACTGACCTGTTTCATTCTACCACGAACGGCCCCTCTTGTCATCCCCGAACTTATTCAGCACAAGCGATGCCACAAGAGATGAAGAATCTCCTTTTATTTGACAAAACCAACGGATAATGCTAACATGGAAAAGGTATTTTTTAAAGAAAATTTTCAGACAGACGGGAAATTTCACCCCGCTCTGCTTACAGAAAAGAATGGAGGAAAACATGAAACTTGACAAGCTAGTAGGCGAGCGCTTTAAGGAAAAACCAAGCGACTGCGTCATTGAGAGCCACGCCCTGATGGTCCGGGGCGGATACATAAAGGATGTAGCCAAGGGAATCTATTCCCAGTACACGCCGCTCAAGCGGATCTGCCAGAAGATAGAGGCCATTCTCCGCGAGGAAATGGACGCCATCGATGGCCAGGAGGTGCTCTTTCCGGTATCCCTGCCTGCCTCTCTCTGGGATGAGTCCGGGCGATACGAGAGCGTCGGCAGCGAGCTGCTCCGCTTTTCAGACCGCAACGGCACCAAGATGGTCATGGGCATGACACACGAGGAGGCCGCGGTTCATCTGGTGCGGGATTACGCCAAAAGCTATAACAACTATCCCTTTATGATCTATCAGATTCAGACCAAGTTCCGGGACGAGGCCAGGCCGAGGGCCGGATTGATCCGCGTCCGGGAATTTACCATGAAGGACGCTTATTCCTTCCACACCTCGCAGGAGGATCTGGAGCGCTATTATCAGATCTGCTACGACGCCTACAACCGGATTTTTGCCAGGGCCGGCATCCCGGAGGTTGTCACCGTTGCCTCGGATTCCGGCATGATGGGCGGCAGCCTGGCCCACGAGTACATGCTGCTCACCCCGGTGGGCGAGGACTCCATCGCCATCTGCGACGCGTGCGATTACCGCTCGAACATGGAAGCGGCGGAAAGCATTATTGAAAATGAAAAGGACGCCTCTGACGAGGAGCTGACCAAGGTCTACACGCCGGATATCCACACGATTGAGGAGATCTGCGACTTCCTCCACTCGCCGCTTGAGAAGTCCTGCAAGGCGGTCGTTTACCAGAAAAATATGACGGACGACTATGTGGTCGTATTTATCCGGGGCGATTTGGACATCAACGAGACAAAGCTGACCAATTATCTGGGCGAGGCAATCCACCCGGCTGTCATCACGCCGGAGTGCGGCTTGCACGCCGGATATATCGGCCCGGTCGGCCTTCATGTGGAGGGCGATTTCACTGTTGTATATGACCGCTCCCTGGAGAGGACCAATAACCTCTCCTGCGGCGCCAATGAGGAGGAATACCACTACACCGGACTGTGCATGGAGCGGGATGTAAAGGACGCCTCCTATGTAGATGTGGCCAAAATCGTCGAAGACGGCATCTGTCCTAAGTGCGGGCAGAAAAAGATTCATCTCTCCCGCGGCATTGAGGTAGGCAACATCTTCCAGCTGGGCACCAAGTACACTAAGTCTATGAACATGCAGTATCTGGATGCGGAGGGAAATTCCCACTATCCGATTATGGGATGCTACGGTATCGGCGTGGGCCGTCTGGCGGCCTCCGTGTGCGAGGCGCATCACGATGAATACGGCCCGATCTGGCCGATTTCCATCGCGCCCTGGCAGGTTCACCTGTGCTGCCTGCGCTCCGATGACGCGGAGTCAAAGACTTATGCCGACCAGCTCTACGATGCCTTGAAAAAGGAGCGCATTGAGGTGATTTACGACGACCGGAATGTCCGTCCAGGCGTTATGTTCTCCGACGCGGACCTTCTGGGCGTGCCGATCCGTCTGGTCGTCAGTCCCCGCAACATGAAGGAGTCTGTCGTGGAACTCTCCAGCCGGGATAAATCCGTCCAGGAAAAAGTGGCGCTGGACGAAGTCGTTCCCACCGTAAAGGCGCTGATTGAGCAGATGATGCAGGAAATCAATGAGAAGTGCTGAATTATAGTAAAAAAGAGGGCATCTTCAGCAGTTCACAATAAAACAGGGGTGCAACAAAGGAACCAGCATACTCGGAAATCAATCCGGGTATGGCTGATTCCTTTATAGTTTGACAATCACGGACTATACCTGTAAACTCAAAATGGCTAAGCCTACAAGTAGAGAAAAAACAAATCTCCGAGAGTTAACCATCATAGAACTTATTCAGGCCACCCGTTATGCACATGTTATCATGACTACCTTCTTGGCGGACAAGGATCACCACCGTGACTATCAGCACTTTGAATACGCCCGTCTTTTCCGTGAATAAGGAACTCCGTTTTCTGGTTTTTACTTATAACTCTACCAGCCTTAATTGCGGCTTCTTTAGTTTTATAATGTCCACTGGAGCGCTGGGAGCCACCTCGTTTTACATCCCAGCCACCCTTACTATTATGA
>CANRJU010000111.1 GCA_947631075.1 uncultured Lachnospiraceae bacterium | reverse complement strand
AGGTCTGAGGAGTCCCTAACACCATGCCGTTCATGCGGACCGGGTGCATAATCATCGTGGCGGAGGGCACGATAAAAGAGTACCTCGTAGCCACCGCCAACGGCACGCCGATCGAATGGCTGTCCCCGATAATCAGCGAAACCGTGGGCTTGCTGAGGGAGGCAATCATCTCCGCCAGCGCCAGCCCGCAGGAGACGTCCCCGCCCACCGTATTCATCAAAAAAAGAACCCCCTGGATGTCCTCGCTCTGCTCCGCCTTCGCCAAAAGAGGCAGAAGGTGTTCGTATTTGGTCGTCTTTTCGTTCTGGGCCAGACAGTCGTGTCCCTCGATCTCGCCGATAATAGAAATAGTCCGGATTCCCTGGCACTCCACCATGCCGTATTCCCGTATGATATCCTGATCCATATACCCTCATTTCCGAGCGTTTACACGAACTACATTCGCTTAACAATTTGTTTTCGCTCTAATATCTTGTCATAAGTATGTCCCGGATATCCCGAAAATATTCATTTTTTCAGCCGATACGCCTGGGGGCGCCGGTCCCGCCGGAAGGGAAATTTTTCTACATACCGCAAAAGCGCCGCTCGGTCCAGCGTGACATAGCGGTTTCTCTCCCCCTGCCTCTCCGGGAGCTCCGAGCCGTCCGGCCCAAACGCCGCGGAACTTTTCGCGTAGCGCAGTCCGCCCCCCTCGCCGATCCGGTTGACGCCCGCCACAAAGCACTGCATCTCAATCGCCCTTGCCCGCAAAAGCGCCTGCCACTGCGCCAGGCGGCTCTCCGGCCAGTTGGCGATGACGAGAATGAGCCCCGTATCCAGCGGAAGCTGCTGAAAAGCCTCTGGAAACCGCAGATCGTAGCAGATAAAGGCCCCGCAGGAAAACTCTCCCAGTTCAAACCGGCAGACGCCGTCCCCGCCGGCATAAAAATCCGCCTCCCCGCCCAGGGTGAACGGATGAATCTTGATGTAGTCCGCCCGGACCTCTCCCGCCCGGTCCACCACGCAAAAATGATTGCGCCCCTTTCCCTCCCGCGCGGTGACATAGCCAAAACCGACGGCTATGCCATACTCCCTCGCAAGCTGGGAAAAAAACGCAATCGTCTCTCTGTCTGTATCTTGAATTTTATTCAGATCAAATGAAAATCCGGTCAGCGTCATCTCTGGAAACACGATGAGATCGGCGCCCTCCGAGGCGGCCTCGCCGATCATGGCCCGGCAGATCTCCCGGTTGGCGTCCTTGTCCTCCCAGACAATATCCATATCCGTCAGAGCCAATTCCATACCCCGGCACCTCCCCGTGTCTCATTCCTCGCCGTATACCCGGCAGCCGCACCGCCCGTGCTCCTTCACGATGTACAGCGCCTGGTCCGCGCGGGTGTACACCTGATGGAACGAATCGCCGCGCTGGCTGAACGCAATGCCCACGCTCAGGGAAAACTGCGGATACGGCTTCTCCAAAGTCGTCAGATAGCCGTTGATATCCTGAATCCGCTCCTTTATGTAGCGTATGTGCTCTTTGGGCAGGCTGGGAATCCAGATGGCAAATTCATCGCCGCCGAACCGTCCCACTACGTCCTCGTTGCGGAAATGCTCGCACAGCGTAGTCGCCACCAGCTTGAGGACCTTATCCCCCATGTCGTGGCCGTAATTGTCGTTGACCAGCTTAAATTTATCCACATCGATGAGAAGGAACAGCCCGGTATCCTGTTCCGCCGTGAGCAGCCGCTCCGAAACGCTCTTTTCAAAGGCGCCCCGGTTGAAAATTCCGGTGAGCGCGTCATGATTGGCCATTTTCTGGAGTTTCTTCTCCTTCTGCTCCTTGGCCTCCCAGTTCTCGTTGTAGGCGTCCGCCAGGCTGCGCAGCTCGTAAACTCCCTTACGGTTCAGCGGCTTATTGCGCAGAATATTGACCGAATAGGCCTTTAAGATGCGAATTACCTGTAAGTATAAAAACGCGCACGCAATAAATATCACGCCGGTCACAATGCAGCACAAAATCTGCTGGTACTGAATGCGTTGTTCCAGGCTCTTTTCCTCATCCAGCATTTTCTGGTTCTGTCTGGCTAATATCCGGTTCAAAAAGCGGTCGATATCCGAATTGATCCGGTTCTTCATATCCTGGTAATCCTGCGCCGTGATGAGGTTTTCCGCCAACGACTGCCACTGCGACGGGGACATCTTCCGCTCCTCGTCCGACAGGGGCGTATTCACAATCTCATCCGGGAGACTTCCTCCGTAAATATTGTGCGCCCGTGACACTAACTTCATAATGTGGGTGTCCCGCAAGACCAAGCTGTCCAGCCGCACCTGAATCCCCTTGATCTGCTTTTTCTCCTCATCGGTGGCGCCGATCTTGTCTATGGCGTTTTGCCGGGAGGGAGAATTCACCTCATTGAAATAATTGTTCATGTAGGTGGCGTTGCCCGTGATGACAAAATTCTGAAGCTGCTCCGACATGTAGGCAATGGAATCCTCCAAAATCTGCGACTGATGCTGGGTATTTTTGTAGGCGTCGTCACTGGCTATCACATCCGCGTACTGCTTCTTCAAGTTATAATTTGACACAAACATAATGGCGCAGGAAGCTGTTATCATGACCAGCATGATAACAGTCAGCGTCATAATATGAATCCCTCTTTTTTCTCGCTTCTTCTTGCTGCCCTTTGTAGTATCTGCCATACCGATTCCCCCTGAAAATCATGTACAACCCCAAACACTGCCCTCAGCTTCCGGACAGGACGGCCTTATGCCTCCGGCACGTCCTTGATGCTGAAGCTGACGCGGCCCATCTTGTCTTTTCCAAGGCAGATCACCTTCACCTTATCGCCCAGCGTGAGCTCGTCCTCTACATGGTTGATCCGGCGCCTTGCGATGTTGGAAATGTGGACCATTCCCTCCTTGCCGGGCGCGAACTCGATAAACGCGCCAAAATCCTTGATGCTGACGACGGTTCCCTCTAAAATCTGTCCCTTTTCAAACTCGGTGACGATAATCTGGATCAGGCGGATGGCCTCGTCCATAGCCGCCGAATCCGTGCCGCATACGGAGACTGCTCCGTCGTCCGTGATGTCGATCTTCACGCCGGTGCGCTCAATCAGGGCGTTGATCGTCTTGCCACGCTGGCCGACCACGTCGCCGATCTTCGTCGGGTCGATCATGATCTGCTTGATCTTCGGCGCGTACGGGCTGAGCTCCTCGCGCGGCTTGTCAATGACCTTGAGCATGACCTCGTCCAGAATGTACTCTCTGGCCTCCTTGGTCTGGTAAATCGCCTTCTCCACGATCTCACGGGTCAGACCGTGAATCTTGATATCCATCTGAATCGCCGTGATGCCCTTGTGGGTTCCGGCTACCTTAAAGTCCATGTCTCCGAAAAAGTCCTCTAATCCCTGAATGTCCGTGAGAATCAGGTAATCGTCGTCGGTGTCGCCCGTCACAAGTCCGACCGAGATGCCGGCAACCGGAGCCTTGATTGGAACGCCCGCTGCCATCAGAGAAAGCGTGGAGGCGCAGATGCTGCCCTGGGATGTGGAGCCGTTGGACTCCAGAATCTCGGACACGGTGCGGATCGTGTACGGAAACTCCTCCTCGCTCGGAATCATCGGGAGAAGGGCTCTCTCCGCCAGCGCGCCGTGACCGATCTCGCGGCGTCCCGGACCGCGGGAGGGCCGTGTCTCGCCAACCGACCAGGACGGGAAATTGTAGTGGTGAATATATCTCTTGCTTGTCTTATTTTCATCCAGACCGTCTAGCTTCTGCTTCTCCGACAGAGGCGCTAACGTGGTGACGTTGAGAACCTGTGTCTGTCCGCGTGAGAACAGGCCGGAGCCGTGCACCGTGGGGAGCACGTCGATCTCCGCGTGAAGCGGGCGGATCTGCTTGATCTCGCGGCCGTCCGGGCGCTTGTGATCCTTGAGAATCATCTTGCGGACCGTCTTTTTCTGGAACTTGTACACTGCCTCGTCAATCAGCGGAATCCAGTCCTCATGCTCCTCGGCGTAGCGCTCCTCCAGCTGATCCTTGATCTTGCGGATATTCTCCTCGCGCACCTGCTTTACATCGGTAAATACGGCCTCCTCCATCGCCTCCGGCGTGATAAAGGACACCATGTCCTCCCACAGATCCTCCGGCGTGTCGAAGTGCTCGTACTCGTGCTTTTCCTTGCCGCACTCGGCAACGATTTTATCGAAAAAGTCAATAATCTGTCCATTGATCTCGTGGGCGCCGTAAATCGCCTGGATCATAGTCTCCTCGTCCACCTCGTTGGCGCCCGCCTCGATCATGATGACCTTGTCGCGGGTGGATGCGACGGTAAGCGCTAAGTCGGAAGCCTCTCTCTGGGCGCTGGTCGGGTTGTACACCAGCTCGCCGTCTACCAGTCCCACCTGGGTAGCCGCCGTAGGACCGTCAAACGGAATGTCGGAAATGCAGGTGGCAAGGGCGGAGCCGAGCATCGCCACAAGCTCCGGCGCACAGTCCTGATCCACGTTCATAACCACGTTCTCCAGCGTGACGTCGTTTCTATAATCCTTCGGGAAAAGCGGTCTCATCGGCCGGTCGATGACGCGGCAGGTGAGGACGGCGTTGTCCGAGGGCTTGCCCTCTCTCCTCGTAAATCCGCCGGGGATGCGCCCTACCGAGTACATCTTCTCGTGGTACTCCACACTCAGGGGGAAGAAATCGATTCCCTCTCTGGGCTTCTCCGAAGCGGTAGCGGTGGACAGTACCACCGTGTTGCCGTAGCGCATGAAAGCGGCGCCGTTGGCCTGTGCGGCCATGCGGCCGATATCAACAGACAATGTCCTGCCTGCCAGTTCCATAGTAAATGTCTTATACATGTTCGTTCTCCTTTATTTTTAATCCGGAGATTCCGAAACATCTGAAAAATTCACCGCGAGCCGGTGCGCTTTTCAGAAGTCTCGGGAAAATCTCCGTTGATATAACTATTTAATTATACATGAAAAAAATATAAAAATCAATTTATTTCTTGTTATTTCTCAAGCTTATTTCTCAAGCGAATCTGTGTCAAAATTTAGTCAGAAGTCCGGGTCAAACACCCGCCTGAACTTTCGAGCCAAACACCCCTATGAAATTCACGTCAAAATCCGGGCGGAACATCTGTCCAAAATTTCAATCGGATATCCCGGGGTAGCTGATCACATCGTCCCCCCACTGCAGTACCTCGTCGTGGAAAAGGGGAATCCGCATCAGACCGGCCCCGAACAGATACGCCCGGTCGCGCTCCGGAATCTCCCGCAGCGACAGCCACCTGACGTCCCGGATTGTCTGCTCCTCCGGCGCGAGCTCCGGGTCCGAGCCGGTGATTGGCTCCACATCCTCCGGCACCTCGATCAGAAAGGAAAAAATGCGGCTCTCCAGGTCCGGCTTGTACTCGATGGTCAGCGGGCGCAGAATCCGGCCCTTCATACCCGTCTCCTCCTCCAGCTCGCGAAGCGCCGCCTCCGCCGGAGTCTCGTCATCCTCAATGCCGCCGCCCGGAAGGTTGTAAAAATTCCTGCCGAACATCTCATGCTCCACTAACAGCAGCTTGTTCCCGCGGCACACCACCGCCTGGCTGCGATTTCTTTTCATAGGTCATTCCTCTCCTGTCCTTTTATTGGTACTCCGGATGCCCGGATGCGCGCGGACGTGACGCCCCGCGCGATCGCGAAATCCTTTTAGCCCCGCCATCAGAGTACGCCCATACCGGGCGCACTTACAAAAAGTGCTTTCATATATGGAACATATGAAAGCACCCCAGCTTATTATTTACGCAGTCCTAATTTCTCAATCAGCGCGCGATAGCCCTCCAGATCGTTTCTCTTTAAATAATCCAGAAGTCCCCTTCTCTTACCGACCATCTTCAAGAGTCCTCTCCGGGAGTGATGGTCCTTCTTGTTCTCCTTCAAGTGCTCGGTCAGGGTGTTGATGCGCTCAGTCAGAAGCGCTACCTGAACCTCCGGCGAACCGGTGTCGTTCGGTGTTCTGCCGTATGCGGCAATAATCTCTTTTTTCTTCTCTGCTGACATCATGATGATGTACCTCCTTCTCTTTCTCCGGAATCCGCCCGCGCCGTACTCCCGCGCCGGCTGCCTCCGTGAATTTCACCACTTGCTAAGATTCGGTCGGAGAGTCCGCAATCTGAGCAATGGCAGTTTTACTAACTTTTGTATCATACCATAAGAGGAATGATTTGTAAACCAAAAAATTAATTGTCATTGTCAAGGACAATTTATCGTCGCATCGTGACGGTCTATCGTCGCATCGTGACGGTCTATCGTCGCGATATCAATTAACGTAATCTCATTTTTCTCAGAATCCTCTAACGCCGTCAGGAGCGCGTTGGCGGTATCCAGGGACGTCAGGCAGGTGACGCCCGTCTCAATGGAGACGCGCCGCAGAAGGAATCCCTCGTGGGAGTGCTCGCCCTGATTCGGGATATCCACCACCAGGTCGATGGTGTGCTCCAGCAGAAGGTCCATGAGCGTCGGGGACTCCTGCTCCATCTTGTTGACGCCGATGACGTCAATGCCGTACTCCGCCAGAAACTTCGTCGTCCCCTTCGTGGCGTAGTCCTTCGAGTTGTTGTTTACCGTGAGAATCATCTTTTTGTGTACCGGCAGGTTGATCCCGGCGCCCATAAACGCCTTGTGGAGCGCCTCGTTAAAGGTCTTGGCAATCCCCAGGCACTCGCCGGTGGACTTCATCTCCGGCCCCAGGCTGATCTCCGCCCCGCGGAGCTTTTCAAAGGAAAATACCGGCATCTTGATCGCGAAATACTCGGATTTTTCCGCCAGTCCCGGCTCATACCCCATATCCCGGAGCTTTTCGCCGAGAATCACGCGGGAGGCGAGCTTGACGATGGGGATTCCCGTCACCTTGCTGATGTAGGGCACCGTCCGGCTGGAACGCGGATTTACCTCAATGACAAATACCTCGTCCTTGTAGACAATGAACTGGATGTTGATCAGCCCCACCACATGAAGGCTTCTCGCCAGCTTGGCCGTGTAATCCACCAGGACGTCCTGCACCTCCGGCTTAATGCTCAGCGCCGGATAGACGGAAATGGAGTCGCCGGAGTGGATTCCCGCCCGCTCCACATGCTCCATGATGCCGGGAATCAGAATGTCCTCTCCGTCGCAGACCGCGTCCACCTCCACCTCTTTTCCCATGAGATATTTGTCCACAAGAATCGGGTGCTCCTGGACATGGCGGTTGATAATGGACATGAACTCGCGGATGTCGTCGTCGTTGATGGCAATCTGCATCCCCTGTCCGCCCAGCACGTAGGATGGGCGCACCAGAACCGGATACCCCAGCTCGTTCGCCGCGGCCAGCGCCTCCTCGGTCGTAAAGACCGTGTGTCCCGCCGGGCGCGGAATCCCGCACTCCTCCAGAATTTCATCGAACAGCTCTCTGTCCTCGGCGCGGTCCACATCCTCCCCGCTGGTGCCGAGAATCGGAACGCCCATTTTCAGCAGCGCCTCCGTGAGCTTGATCGCCGTCTGGCCGCCGAACTGCACGACCGCGCCGTCCGGTTTCTCTATATCTACAATATTTTCCACATCCTCCGGGGTCAGCGGCTCAAAATACAGCTTGTCCGCCACGTCAAAATCCGTGCTGACCGTCTCCGGATTGTTATTCACAATAATCGTCTCGTAGCCGCTCTGCGCCAGGGACCACACGCTGTGCACGGAACAGAAATCGAACTCGATTCCCTGTCCGATGCGGATCGGGCCGGACCCCAGCACCATAACCTTTTTTCTCGTCTTTTCCGGCCTGGCCTCGGACTCGCTGCCGAACACGCTGTAATAGTACGGCGTCGCCGCCTCGAACTCAGCCGCGCAGGTATCCACCATCTTAAAGGCGGCCACAATGCCGCTATCGAGGCGCATTTTGCGGATTTCCGCCTCGGATACGCCCACATAGTCTGCGATGACCTTGTCCGGAAATTCCATCCGC
>CANRJU010000110.1 GCA_947631075.1 uncultured Lachnospiraceae bacterium | reverse complement strand
GAAAGCTGAAATCCCGACTGCAGAAAGAAGCTGTTCCGACCAATCTCAGAAAGGAAGAATTGCATGAAAACAAACTTTATTGCCGATGAACATACCGATTTTACAGAAGAAAAAACACGCATCCAACAGATGTACCAGCGCATAACCGCGCCGGAGGACGCCGTACAGCGGCTTATTGATTTGCCGAAAGACGCTCAGCTTATTGATTTGCCGGAGAAGGCGGGGAGGAATCAAAAGAGCCCCTTCCGCCCGGCATGGAAAATAGCCGCCTGCCTCGCGGCCGCAATCCTAATTCCCAGCAGCGTATTTGCGGCAGAAAAAATTTCAACCTATATCCGACAGTCAGCGCATTTTCAACAGGAAAATATTCAGGATCATGTGGTCAGCTCCGGCTCCCACGCGGAGCTTCAGCTGGAGCCGACAAATGTCCAACCATCGGACGCGCAGAAAAAATATGTCCGCGTGAAGGCAGATTTTGGAGCGGATTATGTGAAAGAGCCCGATGAAAACCTCGACGAAAATACCGATGACACCTATATGTTGTCTTACTGCCATCGGGACGGCTTCGACGCCGGAAAGGACTTCTGGTACCGCCTGATTCAGATTGACACAGACGACACGAGCGCGCTGTCGCTGTACGATGTAAAGGAGCCCCGGACAAAGACCATCAACGGGCATAAAGCCGTCTATCTCGCTGAAAATAACATTAAGGGAACCAGGTATCAAGCCGATTACGACACGGAGTATTCCCTGCACATGTACCTGTTTTTCGACGAATACGGTTATATCGTCGAGCTGGGCGGCATGCAGGGGCTGGGGCAAAAGGGCATGACGGAGCTGGCGGAAAGGATTTCCCTGAAGGAGACGAGCAAGAAGAAGGCACAGCCGTATATCCTTCTCAGCCATTACAGCAAGTACCGGATCGGCGCCAACTGCCTGCCGGATCCCGAGACAGATGAGGACCGGAAAATGACGGGACAGTTCTTTGCGAGGGGAGAAAAGGTTTCCTATAAAAAACGCACCTACCAGATTACGGACGTGTCCCTCCGCACAGACATCAAGGGGCTTGACACAGACTGCTTTACAGATAACGCAGACATGAAAAAGCTGTTCACGCCGTCCGGGAAAATCCGCCGCTATGTCCGGGAAAATCTGCAGACAGGCGACGGCATAGACGAGCCATTTTATACCGTGAAGGGCGAAGAAAAAATCCAGCCTATACTTGTATATGTGACCGTAAAGGCGACCAATCACGGCAAAAAAAGCGACACAGTTGAAATGCCGTCCTTCTATTATGTCGAGGAGAAAAACGGCGTGTATTATAGAAAATTCCCCGATTATAGCCGCCCGAAATATATGGAGGACGCGGAGATTGCTTTGATGCCCTTCTATTTTGAGGAGACGTTAGGGGGGAGCTCCTTCTACTTCACCAAGCTGGAGCCGGGGGAGACAAAAATCCTGCACTACGCGTATCTCATAGACGAGGATTTGGTCGGGCAGACCTATCTGGATTTCTGCGACGATGGGGAGGGAGATCCGGGGAAACATAAGTATGTGAAGGTGGGGGAGTAGGAAAGGATTTTAGCGGAGATAGGAAAGCGGGGAGCGGGAAGCGGAAAGCAGCCGCGCCGGGAGGGGGCGGCTGCTTTTTCGTTTAATCAAAAAAATAATACCGTATTCGAATAAAGATAGTTCTATACGCATATAATAATTATGAAATACGCAATTTTTTATTGCGTTTTCGAAAAAGAGGTGATATAATATGCGTATAAGACAAAAGAAAGGGAGTGCTGCCGTGAAGATACAGGCTATACTGATCGATGGATTTAAAAATCTATCAAATGTGAAAATAACTTTTGATACTATCACAGCTTTGGTAGCCCTTAATAATTTTGGCAAGTCCAATGTGCTTTCCGGTATTGATTTCGGCCTATCTTTTATCAAGGCGCCCATTGACCACAAGGCAAAAATGATGGCAAATTCTAACCTTATTCCGATTAACCAGAGTATGGCAGGAAGAAATTACAGGTTTGAAGTAGAAATGCTGACAGAACATGCGGGCCAGGAGTATCGCATACAGTATGGATATGAATTTTCATGGCAGCAAAATGAGGAGACATCTCCCGAGATTATTCGGGAACAGCTGAAAATCAAACTGGACGAGAAAGGTCAAAAATATACCCAGCTCATTAACAGGACACAAAATTCAGCATTATACAAGAGCTCCGAAACAGGAAGATGCTCCTCAAAAATCAAGGTCGAAGCATCGGGGCTTGTCGCAAATAAACTTGTAGCATATGATGAGCTTTATTATGCAGAAATCATAAAAAAACTCAATGATATAAGAATATATATGGAAAACAATCTGGACGCAAAAAGCTTTTACCGGCCAGATCCGATTATCCGAAAAGGATTTGAAAATGAACTGATAAACGCTGATAGTCTGCCACAGATCATTTTTAATTTAAAAAAACAGGAGCCGGATAAATTCGAATTGTTAAAGGATGTTTTTTTTCAGTTGTTTCCAGATATTGAGGATGTTATTGTAAAGAAATTTAAAATTGATGGTTCAGAAAACGACCAGCTTCCAGATGATTTGCCGTTTATATTTACCGATTTTATTCATGTGCTGTTTGTCAAAGACAAAAATCTGGCTGCTCCCATCAATTTTTCAATGATGTCGGATGGTGTCAAAAGAGTATTTATGATATTGACCAAGATAATTGTTTCCAGCATCAGCAACATTTCATTGATTGCAATAGAGGAACCAGAAAACTCCGTACATCCGGGGCTATTTCAGGCATATATGCAGATTATCAGTCAACTGCTAGATGATTGTAAGGTCATTATTACAAGTCACTCACCGTATATTATCAGCTATTTAGATCCAGCCTGGATTCATGTTGGCATGAATCGAAAGGCCGGAGTAGCTGAATTTTTTGCGTTCAAGAAATCGGGGCAGAAACAACTGGCAAAAGATGCCGCCAGCTTTAATATGAGCATGGGGGACTATCTATTCTCAATGCTCGCAGATTCAGAGAGCAATATAATGGATTATCTGGAGCGTGATAAAGATGAATAAATGTCTTGTGATTTTTGTGGAGGGTGATACAGAAATTGAATTTTACAAACAGATAGTGACAAATGCCAGAAAGCTGCATCCTTCGGGAAAATTTGATACCCATATCGAATATAAGAACATTAAAGGAATAGGCGGATTTAAAAATAATGCTCTTAGAAAATTCACAAAAGAGATCAAACCCAACTACGAAAATGATTGTGAATATACAATCGTACTGTGCAGCGATACGGATGTATTTGAGCTTTCTTCTAAGCCACCCATCAACTGGAGCGAAATCAAGAAAGAACTTAAAGCCAATGGCGCAGCTAAAATAATACATATTCAGGCGAAGCGATCCATCGAAGACTGGTTTTTATATGATATTGAAGGAATCCTTAAATTTTTAAAACTAAGTAAAAAAACAAAAGTGTCCGGGAAAAACGGATATGACAAACTTCAGCGGTTGTACAAACAAGCTAATAAAGTTTATTATAAAGGAGCAAAGAGCAATGCTCTGATCGGACATTTAGATATTGAAAAAATTACGGACGCCGTTAAAGACCAACTGAATCCTTTATATAGAGCCTTGGGCGTAAAATTGGACAAGGCATAGCAAGTCTCCCCTATGCCCATATCTGTCATAAGACACATATGTACTATTGCGTGCGGCATCGGAAGGAGAATTTACTTCAGGGCGTCAATGTCAAGTTTGTAAATCAGCTTTTCATTTACCTGCTCACGCTCTAAGAACATCAGCATATACATCGGATAATAGGTAATCCTGCCATTCACATTTACATTGTCGTTTTGGAAAACATATGCCTCTGGTATCGTGTAGTCTGCGTTTCCCATGACCGAGGTAAGCGCGGCGTGTCTTGTGTAGCCTTTGCCCGACTTTATTTCAATTGGTAAGACCTCGCCGTTTTTCTCGATAAGGAAATCAAGCTCTCCCTGCTTTCTGCTGTTGAAGTAGTAAAGGTCAAAGCCATGCGCCGTCAGCTCCTGCGCCGCGGCATTTTCATATACGGAACCATAATTGATATCCTTTTCATGATTCAGTATTTTTATCTGTATGCCATTCATATACATGGAAGCCAAAAGTCCCACGTCTGACAGAAACAGCTTAAACAGATTCGTTGATTGCGACAGTTTAAGAGGGATGACAGGTTCGCTGGCGCAGAACGTCGGCAGCGCCACACCTGCGTTCTTCAACCATATGAAGCTGTTCGTATATCTTGAAAACTTAAAATTCTCATTGAGGTTTTTCAAAATGAACCTTTTACTTTTCGAGTTTAGCTCGCTCGGAATCAAATCAAATATTTCCTCGATATACCGCTTATGCTCTGGATCATATTGACCGATATCCATTTTATAAAGCGTGATAATGGATGTCTGCTCGCGCCTGACTTCCTGTAAATTGTTTGTCTCCAAATACTTATTTACGGCCGCCGGCATCCCGCCGACAATAAGATAGAGCTCGAAAAGAGCAGTCATTTTTTCGTGTATTAAAGCATCTGCGGGCGTCTTCGTTTCAAAAGCGTTCCTGAGCGATGAGATAATCCTTTCCGAAACACCGTTTGCCACGGCAAACTCTTCAAAATCGAGTGGAAACATCTCCGCCACATCCATATACCCGACCGGTACCGAGCGAATATTCTTCAGTTCGATTCCGAGAAGCGAGCCGCTAAGAATATACTTATAGCTGCCCTCCTCCACAAGAAACTTAATAGCTGTAATGATCTCCTTGCAGGCCTGAACCTCGTCAAAGAATATAAGCGTCTCTCCGGGTATCAGCGGAGAGCTTGCTACAGCCGACAGCCTGAGAAGAAGATCGTTGCTGTTTTTTGCGTTTTCAAACAGACTTTGTGCCGACCCGTCTTGAAGGAAGTTGATTTCCGCGACCGAACTGTAATGCTTTGCGGCAAAATCGCGGACAATATATGTTTTCCCGACCTGCCGCGCGCCGGTAACAAGCAGTGCCTTCTTGCCTGGGGATTCGTAAAACCTCTGAAGCTCCTTTTCGATTTTTCTTTTAATCATATAGCAGCACCCCTCTGTCCGTTTTTCAACATTGATTATATCATATTTTGTCCGTTTTGCCAATACATGATTCATTTAAGTTTCCCCATTTTTTATCATTAATCATCCAAAAGTTCCTATTTCAAAGTATTCCGCTAACGTCATCTGTTGTGATTATTCTTTTTTCAAAAGAAAGCAGCTTATACCCAAACGCGTTCCCGCCAGAACATGCTCTATGGCATATCCCAGTGTGCAAGTATATTGTCACATCATAACCAAAAAAGAAAAAAACGATGTCCGATGCGGGTTGAGTTGTTTTTATTACTATGCTACAATAGAAACGCAAAAATAAATTTTTAGCGAAATCGCAGAGGAGATAATCTAATGAAGATTCTTTTATTTGGCGTATCTAACGTGGGTAAAACAACAGTGGCAAAGCTTTTGGCCAAACGTTTGGGCATAGCGTTTTATGATTTGGATATCGAGGTAAAGAAACATTTGGAAATGACGCTTGAAGAGTTTGTGCAAACCGCTAATTTGAGATGGAGAGATCAAAAACGCGGGAGCATTATAAAAAAGATCATTCAGCTGGAAGAGGATATGGTCTTTGCGATTGCGCCGATTTCTTATACGCATAATTTTAAAACACGGATAATTGCGGATGATATACTTCCGATCGAGCTATATGATACTGCGCAAAATATTTTTTCCAGGCTTGTGTTCAGTGATGAGAATGACAAGACCTACTCAGACGATCAATACAGGGATGCGCATAGAGACTATTACTTAAAAGAAATTCAGGGAGATTTGGACTGGTATAGGAGAATATATGAGGAAATGGGCATACGGAATCGAATATTTATAAATAATGATCCGCCGGAAAAGGTGGTAGATAGGATTATTTCAGAATATGGTCTGTAGACTTTTGGCCTTGACAAACAGCACATGAACGAAACAAATGCCACAGATTGGGCAAGCGATATTCTGCATCGCCTATCTGATATTTGACCTGATTGCGACCATTATTTTTTTTGCAAATGCCAAGGAAAATCAAGCGGTCCTGTTATTCGGAATTTTAACATTAGTTCTCGGAGGCGGAGACGCGTTTCATCTTGTTCCGAGAATTATCAAGGCCCTTCGGGGAGACTCGCCCCAAAATGAATGGTGGTCCGGCCTCGGGCTTATGATTTCCTCTATCACCATGACGATATTTTATGTGCTGCTGTTCTATGTCTGGAGGGCAATATTCCCGGAGTTTTTTATCCTGCATGGCTGCTTACGCTGACATGGATCAGCGCGGCAGTTCGGATTGTCCTGTGCCTGTTTCCGCAAAATAATTGGTTCCACGCAGAGGGCTGCCACCGGTGGGGCATCTATCGAAACCTGCCCTTTGCTGTGACCGGGTTGTGCCTGACAATCCTGTTCTTCCTGTCCGGCAATGCGGGCGGCTATGGCTTTTGGTGGATTTCCGTCGCAATCCTGATCAGCTTTGCCTGCTATTTCCCCGTGGTGCTCTGGGCAAAAGAAAAACCAATGATCGGAATGCTGATGATGCCAAAGACGCTGGCATATGTCTGGATGATCTGTATGGGGCTGGGGTTGATTGGAGGGTGAAATTTCTATTGAATATTGTATAGACATATATTCAATTATTAGGACAATAAAAAGCTCAAATCTGGTTTAGTGCACGCACCGCCCCAGTAAAAAACTCTACCGATTTTTGTTCTGTAAAGACATTGTACCAACTTTCATCCCAAACGTCAATTCGCAATCGCTGATCAACTTCTCCCTCCATATAAAGTATCCATATAAAGTACGAATAGCCAAGTTTTTGCCGCTTTACGCCACAAAATCCGGTTGTTTTTCAAGCTCGTATTCTGCTCATTTCTTCTGCCGATGTCAGCCTTGACAACCCAGATAGCTTGGTATATAATCTGTTTTATAATATTTAATATTATTTGAGTATCCATAGACGAATATCCAACAAAATCAATGAAAATTTATCGTGGGCCGCCCTTGCGGCACTTCTATTTGTTTTACCCATTTTTTAATATTCTGAAGAATTCCTTTTATATTTGAAACGGGAAATACGTAACTATTTTTTTAGTTGTTAGTTATTTTGTGAAAGGAGAAATAGATGAGCAAAAATAAAAACAAAACAAAAAAGAAAGAAACCAATCTGCGTATCCTGCTGGATACAGATCCGGAGGTCAAGGCGGCTTTTAAACGCCTGAGCGAACAGGGCCAGAAGGAAATGCTGGAGATATCGGACGAGATAAGAGTGCCGAATCTCCTGAGCGACACGATTTTCAAAGCCATCTTCGATCCGGATGTGAAGGATTCCCTGCTGTCAGACTTTATTAGCTGTATCCTGGGACGGAAGGTCAAGGTGCTCCATTCCCTGAAGAACGAAGGGCTGCGCCACAGCAGCTACAGCAAGGGCATTGTGCTGGACATAGTGGTACAGTTCGAGGACGGTTCCATCGCAAATGTCGAAATCCAAAGAAGTGGTATCAAACTGTCGCCCAAGCGTGCGGCGTGCTACTCGGCGGATCTCGTCACGCGTCAGTATGCCATCACGCAGGGGCAGGCGAAAAGCGAAATCGATTACGATATCATCCAGCCTGTCTATACAATCATCATTTTCGAGAAAAGCCCACGCGCTTTCAAACAGACAAAGCAGTACAAGCACTTCTTTCAGCAGAAAAGCGATACCGGGGTGGAACTGGAGCTTTTGCAGTATTATGCTTACATATGTCTGGATGTATTCAAGGAAGAAAAACCGCGCATCGGCGAGAAAATCGACACATGGCTAGAGTTCCTGACAATACAGGACACGGATAAGATGGAAACCTTCCTAAAGAAAAATAAGTCTTTTCAAACCGTGTACG
>CANRJU010000109.1 GCA_947631075.1 uncultured Lachnospiraceae bacterium | reverse complement strand
TCAAAATAGCTGATTTTTTTGATGACCTGCATTTTCATGCCGATAAATTTCAGCACAAAATAATCCTTTACGCGGATCCTCATGAGGGACCGGAGAATCAGGACTTCCGCCAGCAGCAGGGCAATCAGGCCAAAAGCGCAGATGCCGATGATGATCAGCCGCTGGTTTACCAGCTCTTCCAGATAGTTTGTCGTGCTGATGCGGTAGGTGCTGACGCCGATGTAACCTTTTTTCTCCAGCGCTTTCAGAACCGCGTCTGTTTTCGCGTAGCTGGTCAGGTACAGGGACGCCTGATAGTTCACGCATTCCTTTTGGCAGTATTTGGCGTAAAATTCCGGGCTTACCTCCATAAATCGGCTGGTGTAATCCATTCTTCTGGTTCCGGGACCAACAGAGAGATGAAGGATGTCATTGTCGGGATCGCCTTTGGGATTCCCCTTCTCATCTATTTCCTGAAATACAAAAGGTGTGTGATCGAGATTAGGTCTCTTATCCAGATAAAATGCTAAGGAGATTATGGCGTTCCCCTCCTCCGGAGCATTGTTTGTGGGAGATTCGTCGAGCACGGGAATTAAGTTAGTTTTATATATATATGTTTTCAGAGAAGAATCATATTTCGTATACAGGGTGTAGTTCGCGTTGATGAACGGGGTGGTCAGCATAAGGCAGAGGTCTTTGGAGAAATACACCTGGTCGGTTTCCTCTTTTAAGAGCCCCACAACGGTAAGATCGGTAAAATAATATTGCCCTTCTCCCCACAGGTTAGGGGCAGCGAAATAGCAGGTTATCGTGGAACCCTGCATTAGCTGTTCCCCATTTTCTGTTGTGTACAGGACAATTTCATTCCGCTTCTCCGGCAGCCGTCCGGAGGCCAGGTCGTCCTGGCTGATGCAGTCCGCGGACTTCATAAACCGGGAATTGTTCAGGAAAAAGACTTTTTCACTGACGCCATCACCTGATGACGTAAGAGCGTAATGGTACTCATAGTCCTTGTCCTCTGTCATGTAATAGTTTACGTCATTGGCCAGATCGCAGGAATCTACCTGCTTCACGTTGCGGATGGATGAGAACGTCCGGATGTCCTCATCGGTGATGGGCGCGCCGTCCGACCGCTTTACGCTGATGCGGGTATCGTCCTCTCTGGCGAAGGTGGACTTGGAATAGGCTCTTGTGTGGTAGTCGTCTTTTTGCGTGAGCAGTTCCCCGATGAACAGGAAGGAGGCCGCGGAGATGATAAATAAAAAGAACGTGAACAAAAAGGCCCTTCCCGGCTGGGTCTTGCGGTTGCGCCGGGCAAAAAGAGCGGCGACGCGGTTCTTCCAGCGGCGGTCCATTTCCTGGAGCGGAAGCGTTTCCCACTCCTTAGAAAAATCCTCCGGATTCTGCTCGTTGACTAAGACGTCCGAGATGACCTGTCCGTCGTGGATGCGGACCTTGTGGGTCACATAGGGCTCGGCCTGCTCGTAATTGTGCGTGACCATGATGACCAGATGATCCGCGGACAGCTCTTTCAAAAGGGAGACAATCTGGTTTCCCGTCTCGCTGTCTAAGTTTCCCGTGGGCTCGTCCGCCACGATGATATCCGTGTTTTTGGCCAGGGCCCTGGCGATGGAGAGGCGCTGCTTCTGGCCGCTGGAGAGCTCAGTGGCCCGGTGGTTCTCATATTTTTCAAGTCCCACCTGCTCTAAATATTTCCGCGCCATTTCCCTAGCGGCTTCCTGTTCCGCGCCCATGATGACAAGGGCGCTCATGACGTTGTCCAGAACGCTGTAGTGGCCGATCAGGCTGTAATCCTGGAACACATAGCCGATCTTAGTGCGGCGGTAGTCCTCCCAGTCCAGGTCGTCGTACTGGAAGGTGGGCTCCCCGTTGATGTACATTTCACCCTCATCAAAGGAATCCATGCCGCCAATAATGTTTAATAATGTAGATTTGCCGCTTCCGCTCTCGCCGGTGATGGCGACAAATTCTCCTATTCGAAACGACAGGTTCACTTTGCGGAGGGCCTGGGTTACCGCCGTTTCGGAATAGTAGCTTTTGCTTATGTTCTGTAATTCAATGGTAGGTTTTTTTTCTTCCATTTTGATTTCACCTCATTTCTGTCAATGTGTCTCTTGTTTCTCGCGAGTGTTTTTTGCATCAGGGACATAACGCCCTCCCCTACATATATAATATCACACACATGTATCCGAAATGCATCATAAGCATAAAATTCGTAATAAATTTCGGGAATTTTTTCTGAAATTTTTATTTTCCGAATTTTAGAATAGAAAAATGAGGAGGTAAGCTGTAGTGGGTGGTGTGGTCGAGCTGAAAAAAAGTAAAAATTCCGCGCTGGGTCATTGATATTTGAAGAAATTTCAACTATAATAAAATCATAATTTAGATTAGTCGGAGCGGACGCGGTTCGCAAAGGGAGCATACTCCCTTTGGATGGCAGTCCCGTCGCGTAAACGCTCAGAAATGAGGGATTACTATGGCGTATATTGAAAGAGCGATCGCGCCCGTGTTAAAAGCCAGGGCAAAATCCAGTAAATGCGTGTTGGTAACAGGGGCCAGGCAGGTTGGCAAATCAACGGTGATCCGGCATGAATTTCCGGAGTTTAACCGGGCGAATTTCGACGACCGGCTGACCAGACTGCAGGCGCGGGAAGAACCCAGGCTGTTTTTCCTTAACAACCCCTGCCCTCTGTTTATTGACGAGGTCCAAAAAGAAAGCGCGGTTCTGGAGGAAATCAAGCGGATTGTGGATGAGTCGGAGGAGAGGGGACAGTTTATTTTGTCCGGCTCTCAAAAACTGGAGCTGATGAAGGGCATGAGCGAGTCCCTTGCGGGCCGGGTGTCGGTATCCGAGCTGTTGGGACTTTCGATGCGGGAAATATATGGCGTGAAATTTAACCGGCATTTTGTCCCAACGGATGTGTATATAAGGGAGCGCGAAAAGGACCTGAAGCCATATAAGGAGATCTGGCAGATGATTCACAAGGGTTCCTATCCGGAACTGTACGATGTAGAAAGAGACTGGCAGGAGTATTATTCTTCTTATGTGTCGACATACCTGGACCGGGATGTGAATGAATGGATTGCCAGCGATGGAATTACCTTTACCAAATTTCTGACTGCGACAGCGGCAAGAACCGGTGAAATATTAAATTACGCGAATATAGCGAGCGAAGTCGGGGTCAGTGAACCCACAATCAAGAAGTGGATTTCAGTTCTGGAAAGAACAGGGATTGTTTATCTGCTGCAGCCCTATAGCCAGAGCGCCTTGAACCGCGCAATCAAGACGCCAAAAATATATTTTCGGGATACAGGTCTTGTCTGCTATCTCACAAGATGGCTGACAGCGGACGCCTTGAAATGTTCAGCGGTAGCCGGCAATATATTTGAGACATTTGTGGTGTCAGAAATATTGAAATCCTATGCCAACGAGGGGATGGATTATCGGTTCAATATTTATTATTATAGAGGAAAAGATAAAAAGGCCGCGTCAGAAAATGAAATCGATCTGATTGTTGAGGAGGACGGCATTTTGTACCCCATAGAGATAAAAATGTCCGGAAATCCCAGAGCGAATATGGCCGCCGCCAACACAGTTCTGGACAAAATCCCGGATAAGAAAAGGGGGATGGGCGTCATACTGTGCCTGATTGATAAAAAGACATATTTGAGGGAAAATCTCGTGGCGCTGCCGATTGAGTATATATAGCGCGCGGGGACTATGAAACGAAACGCGTGGGATGTCAGTTTTTCAGACATCCCACCGGTACTACATAGATTCCGTCCTGCCTCCGGTACGCGTATTTCCCTGTTCCTGTCAGCACCATTAAAAAAGCAGGCTCTTTCATTTTATTCGTGTCGATTTTGTCGCTTAATTTTTTAAGATTTTTTGCGCCTTCTTCAATCAGGCGGTCTCCGCCCAGTTTTATCTCCGTCAGTCCGTAAGAGCCGTTGCGCAGGTGTATTACCGCGTCGCACTCAAGGTCGGTCTTGTCCCGAAAATGGTATACGCTGCCATTTAGCGCATCGGCATAGACCCGCAGATCCCGCACGCACATCGTCTCAAAGAGAAGCCCGAATGTCTCCAGATCATTTTCCAAATCCTGGGGACCTAATCCCAAGGCGGCCGCGGCGATGGACGGATCCACAAAATACCGCGTATGGGAAGTTCGGATAGCGGTTTTTGAACGGAGATTCGGATTCCATGCCTCCATTTCCTCAATGACAAAAATTTTCTTGAGGGCAAGAATATAGGAATAGACCGTGTCGGCGTCAAAGGTGTCCGCTTCATTTGTCTCAAGATCCGCGCACAGAAGCCGGTTTGTCGCCTGGGTTCCCTGATTGCGCGCGTACGACCGCATCAGGCGCTTTACGCGTTCGGGATTGCGGGAGACGCCATCCGCGCGGGATATATCGGATTTTACGACGGCGTCATAATAGTCAAATGCCTGTTCCAGCGCGATTTCGCCCTTCAGATCGGTGGCTCTCGGCCATCCACCCCGGCATACAAGAAAGGCCAGGCTGGAAAAATCCAGGGAATTTTCCCCATAAATCTGTTCCGGCGCGTCAAATAGCTCCCGGAGGCTGACTTCCCCGCTTGATTCCTGTGATTCATACAGGCTCATGGGGCGCATCAGAACCCAGGAGAAGCGGCCGGTACCGGTGTGGTGTATATGCTCATAGGAGGCCGGAACGGCCGAGCCGGTCAAAATAAACTGGCCAAATTCATCTCGGTGATCGACTTCAAAGCGAACGGCATCCCATAATTTGGGGGCAATCTGCCACTCGTCGATCAGGCGCGGGACGCCGCCCTTCAAAAGAGCTTTGGGATTGATATCCGCCAGGTCTAAGTTCTGCTGCTCAAATTCCGGGTCGGCCATATAGAGGATGCTTCCGGCAACCTGCTCTGCCGTCGTAGTCTTGCCGCACCACTTCGGCCCCTCTACCAATACCGCTCCCTTGCCTGCCAGGCGCTTTTTCAAAATTTCATCCGCGATTCTTCCTTTATATTTCTTCATTGACATGCTCCTTTTAGATGTCTGTTTTCCTATAGTATACCCTTTTTTTAAATTCCATGCAATCACTTTTCGGCACTTTGGCCAAAAATTTTTCGGCATTTTGGACGTAAATTTTTCGGTACTTTGGCTGATTATTTTTCGGCACTTTGGACGAAAATCATTCGGCATTTTAGCAGATTTACTTTTGGGTTGCCGGAATAAACGAAAAATGGTACTATGATTTTATCAGGATGAAAATGAAAAATGAGGTGACAGATCATGAAATACAGGACGGACCGGTATGGAAACAAAATTTCGCAGCTGGGCTATGGCTGCATGAGATTTACCAGAAAAGGAAGCGCGATCGACTACGAAAAGGCGGAGCGGGAAGTGATGCTTGCCATCGGCGAGGGCGTGAATTATTTTGATACGGCCTACATTTATCCGGGGAGCGAGGAGTGCCTCGGACGCATTCTGGAGGAGAATCATTGTCGTGACAGGGTATATATTGCCACGAAACTTCCGCAGTATATTATGCGCTCCATGGCGGCGGTGGAAAAGACTTTTAACACAGAGCTCGCGAGGCTCAGGACGGACCACATCGACTATTATCTGATGCACATGTTTACGGATTACGCGGAGTGGGAGCACTTGAGGGATCTGGGAATCGAGGAGTTTATCCGGCAAAAGAAGGCGGACGGGAGCGTCCGAAATATCGGTTTTTCCTATCACGGAGATACGGATATGTTTCTGAAAATTCTGGACGCCTATGACTGGGATTTCTGCCAGATTCAGTACAATTATCTGGACGAGCACACGCAGGCCGGAAAGCGGGGGCTGCAGGCGGCGGCCGAAAAAGGGATTCCGGTTATCATCATGGAGCCGCTGCGGGGCGGCAAGCTGGTCGACCTGCCGGAGAAGGCCAGGCAGGCGCTGGCTTCGGACAGCAAAAATTATACGCCGGCCGAGCTGGGGCTTCGCTGGCTCTGGAACCAGCCGGAGGTCAGTTGCGTGCTTTCCGGGATGAATTCGGAGGAGATGGTGCGGGAAAATATCCGCATTGCGTCGGAGGCGGAACCCGGTGATTTTACAGAGGCGGATTTTCGGGTCGTCGAGGAGATCAAGCGGATCATACGGGAGCGGGAAAGAGTGGGCTGTACGGGCTGCCGGTACTGTATGCCCTGCCCTCACGGCGTGGACATCCCGGGCAATTTCTACTATTATAATCTGATGTATATGGAGAAGAAATCTCCGGCCCGCATGGAATTTGCCCAGAACATGGGAATGCGCAAGGAGCCCGGTTTTGCCTCCCAGTGTATCGGCTGCGGCAAGTGCGAAAAACATTGCCCGCAGCATATCAGCATCCGCGAAAAATTAAAAGAAGCGGATCGGAATCTCCGGCCGATTCCCTATAAGATCGGCATTCATGTTGCCAGAAAGATTATGATCAAGAAGTCTTATCGGTAGAAAGATTATGATCAAGCGGTCGATCGGTAGAAATATTATAATTAAGCGGGTCTTACCGGTAGAAAGATTATGATCAAGAGGTCGATTGGTATACGAACCGAAAAATAACTGAAAAATCGAGAAAATATGAATAACGGATTATTAGAACGGGCAGTGGGAATATTTATCCGTTTAAAAAGAATATAAATCCTTAACATTCTTTCATTGTTTGTTGATACGATGAACTAAAAGGAGTGATTCAAACAATGAACAGAATAGTTAATGATAAAGAAACCAGGGAGATTGGCAGAAAATTAAAAGAACTCAGAATGAAGCTCCAGCTCACGCAACAGGAATTTGCGAATAAGCTGTACTGGGACGTGTCATCGTATCAAAAAATCGAGAGGGGAAAGACGCTTATGACTCTGGACAAAGCGGTACAGCTTCACAGGGAGTACGACGTGGACTTGAATTATTTTATAGCAGGCGATCCATGCAATGTGGAGGACGTGCTCGGCCGGACTGTCATCAGTGTGCCCAGAGAGGAGAGCATTCAACTGTTTATTCGCCTCTTTGAATATATGATTTCGTTTCTGGAGTCCGACGCGGTAAAGAAGGACCCAGAGGACGGGGAATGATTCGGCGCCATCGGCGCTTTGGGGTTTCAAAGGCACGAAGCATGTAAGATCAGGGGGACAAAGCGCCCCTTGGCTTCAATAGCTTCTTGTGCCTATAATAAGGAAATAAACAGGTCTGTTTCGGGCAATTCGGACAGGCTTTGAAGTCGTGGGAAAAATGAAATGAAAAAATGAGAGTCGTTTCCGAGCGCGCTCTCTGTGCCTGCTGTCGTGTTTGTTCCTGTGGATTGAGTTGATTTTAATAAGAAAGAAATAGAAAAGAAATAAAAAAAATGCAACACTTTGCTATAAAATGTTGCGTTTTTTGAGAGTGATTTTGTTTATTATAAAACACATATTAATCATGGAAATCAACGAAAATTCATGATAAACCAGCAATTAGTAATCAAAATTTATTACCGAATGACAAGAATCATTTTTCTCTATTTTATGACAGTTGAAAATGACTGTTTTGAACAACATGGCTTTGGAATAATTTGGAAATTGAAATTTTCAAAGAATAAATTTAAAAATTTTACACAAAGAAAAAACAACGATTTTCCGCTGATTCTAACAACTGTTTGAAAAAATTTTTTAAAAAATTTAAAATTGACTATAATGTTTTATCGGAATGCTCCGATATATAAGGTGTAAGTTAAAAATGCAACACTATATAGCAAAAAGTTGCGTTTTGAAAAACGGCGGAAAGAACCGTAAAAATGGTGAAAAGAGCCGTAGTAGCAAGCGGCGGGAAAGAAGAGCGGGGAACCGCATAAGCGCCGTAGTTAGCATGACAAACCGGATTGGAGGAGGTTTTATGCTGAGACTGAGTGTGAGCACCGAGGAGTACCTGATGTTGGGGGACGACATCAAGATTGTGTTTCTGGGCGGAAGCCATAATCATATGAGGATTATGATTGATGCGCCGAAGGATGTCAACATCGTGAGGAGCACGGTTCTGGAGAAGAACAACCCGGAACTGAAAAAGAACTCTCCCAA
>CANRJU010000108.1 GCA_947631075.1 uncultured Lachnospiraceae bacterium | reverse complement strand
TCATCACCTACCGTATCACCTGGTACAACGACGCCTCCACGGAGCCGGGCGGCCTGGCCGTAAACGGCATGAGCGACGCCGCACGGAATTCGGGCAATGCCAACAGCGCCATCGTGGTGTCCGTGGCCCCGGCGGATTTTGGGGGAGAGGGTCCCCTGGCGGGGGTGGAATTTCAGCGGAAATGGGAAAAAGAGATGGCCGGTCTGTGTCCGGGAAAGATTCCGGTGCAGCGGTACGGAGATTTTGTCCGGAACCAGGAGACGGAGAAACCCGGCCACATAAAGCCCTGCGTGAAAGGGCGGTGGCAGTATGGCAATCTTCGGAAAGCGTTGCCAAATTTCGTGCAGGATGGTATAATAGAGGGAATGGAGCAATTTGACAAGAGAATTGCGGGATTCGCGGGAGAGGATGTTCTTCTCCTGGGAATTGAGACGAGGACGTCCTCTCCGGTCCGAATTGAGCGGGACGACGATCTGGCCAGCCTTTCCGTCCGGGGGATGTATCCCTGCGGCGAGGGTGCCGGGTACGCGGGGGGAATCATGTCGGCCGCCATGGACGGGCTCCGCGTGGCCATGAAAATACAGGAGACATTACAGGAGAAGCATCATGCGTGAACATTTGAAAGATAAAAAGAGGATTGTATTTAAAATCGGAACTTCGACTCTGACCCACCCGGAGACGGGGCGCCTGGATCTGGTGAAGATGGAGAAGTTTGTCCGCATTCTGACGGATCTGAGCAACCGGGGAAAGGAGATTGTGGTGGTGTCATCGGGGGCCATCGCGGTGGGGCGGCAGGCTTTGGGGCTGCCCGGCCGGCCGGAGAAGCGGTCCGAGAAGCAGGCCTGCGCGGCGGTGGGACAGAGCCGCCTCATGATGGTGTACCAGAAGCTTTTTTCGGAGTACAACCGGCACACGGCCCAGATCCTCATGACCAAGTTTACCATTGTCAACGACACCAGCCGCCACAACGCCCAGAGCACGTTCCGGGAGCTGTTGGACATGGGGGTCATTCCCATTGTCAATGAAAATGACACGGTGGCCACCGACGAGCTGGACATTCTGCATCTGGGAGAGAACGACCGATTGTCGGCCGTCGTGGCCGCCATTGTGAAGGCGGACCTTCTGGTGTTGCTCAGCGATATCGACGGGCTCTACACCGACGATCCCAACAAAAATCCGGACGCCAGACTGATTCCCTATGTGGAGCGCATCACCGACGAGATGTTGGAGATGGCCAAGGGCCCGGCGACCGATCTTGGCACCGGGGGGATGAGTTCCAAGGTGAACGCCGCGGGCATCGCCAACGACGCGGGGGCGGACATGGTGATTCTCAACGGGGCGGATATGGAGAATATCAACCGCCTGTTTGACGGCGAGGAGATCGGAACTCTCTTTATTGCCCACAAGACCAGGCATTTTCATTTAAAAAATTATATAGACAATGGAGGAAGTCCGGATGGATCAGAGAAAAATTGACCGCATCAACGAACTGTATAAAAAGCAGAAGGCGGGCACTTTGACGGCGGAGGAAAAGGAAGAACAGGCGGCGCTCCGGGCCGAGTACATTGCCCTGGTGCGGAACAACCTGCGACAGACGTTAGAGCACACCTCCATTCAGGAGCCGGACGGGACGATCCGCAAGCTGCAAAGGAGAGATTCTCATTGACTGATTACGAACGGATCAATAGCGAGAGGAAAAATATACGGAGCGTGACGATGGGGAAACGAGATGAGATTCCATCGCAGTTTCGCCAGATTCTGTCCGATGAGATCTGTAAAGAGCTCCTTCAGATGGAGTGGTACCGGGAGGCGGACGGGATTCTGTCCTATGCCTCTGCCTTTTCCGAGGTGTACACAGATTCTTTTAACAAAAGAGTGATCGAGGACGGAAAGCAGCTTTTTCTGCCCCGGACGTGGCCGGGGACCGGGCGCATGGAATTTTATCCGGTGACGGATCTTGCCCAGCTGCGGTACGGCTACAAGGGAATCCGGGAGCCGGCCGGCGAGGAACCGGCGCTGTTTGAGAACGGCGGGTACGAGGGCCGCCTGCTGATGGTGATGCCGGGGGTAGTCTTTGACGGTGAGGGGAACCGGCTGGGATACGGCGGCGGCTATTATGACCGTTACCTGTCTCGGTTTGGCGCCCATATCCGGCACCGGCTCATGATTGCCTATTCCATCCAGAGAGTGGAGAAAATCCCGACCTGCGGCTGGGATAAAAAGCCGGAATTGATACTGACGGAGCCGGATGAGGAGCGATTACAGGACTATTTTGCGAGGATGGCGGAGCGGAGAGAGGCCCGCTCAGAAAAGAGGAAGAACATGGAATTAGAGGAAATTGGAAGGCGGGCGAAAGAGGCGTCCCGCCACATGAACTGTCTGGGAGTACGGGATAAGAACCGGGGACTTATAGCGGTGGCGGAGGCCCTTACAGGCCAGGCGGACCGCATTATGGAGGCCAATGGAGCCGATGTGGAGGCGGCGAAGGAGGCGGGCATGAAGGCGTCTCTGTTAGACCGCCTGACGCTGACAAAAGAGCGGATCGGAGACATGGCAGAGGGGCTTCGCCAGGTGGCGAACCTGGCGGATCCGGTGGGGGAAGTGCTGTCCATGAAAACGACGCCCCAGGGGCTTCAGATTGGGAAAAAACGGGTGCCCTTAGGGGTGATCGGCATTATTTACGAGTCCCGCCCCAACGTGACGGCAGACGCCTTTGGACTCTGTTTTAAGACGGGCAACGCGGTGATTCTGCGGGGCGGACGGGACGCCATCCACTCCAATACCGCCATCGTCCAGGTGATTCGGGAGGCGTTAGCGGGATGCGGGCTCTGCGAGGACGCCATCCAGCTTCTGATGGACACCTCCCATGAGACGGCGGAGCGGTTCATGCGGCTGAACCAGTACGTGGACGTGCTGATCCCCCGTGGGGGAGCCGGACTGATCCGGACGGTGGTGGAAAAGAGCACGGTGCCGGTCATCGAGACGGGAACCGGAAACTGTCACGTCTATGTGGACGAGACGGCGGATATTCCGATGGCGGTAAATATTATAGAAAATGCCAAGACCCAGCGCTTAGGGGTCTGCAATGCCTGCGAGTCCCTGGTGATTCACAGCGCGGCGCTGGAGAAAGCCATGCCCGCCATCGGGGAAATGCTCGTGTCCCACGGCGTGGAGATCCGGGGGGACGAGCGGGCGAGAGCCTGCTTTGAGGGCATGAAGGAGGCCTCGGAGGAGGACTACGGGACGGAGTACCTGGACGCCATTATTTCCGTAAAGACCGTGGACTCGCTGGAGGAGGCTATTTCCCACATCAATAAATATAACACAGGACATTCCGAGGCCATCGTCACCTCGGATTACGACAGCGCCATGAAATTTTTAAATGAAATCGACGCGGCGGCTGTATACGTCAACGCCTCGACCCGGTTTACCGACGGATTCGAGTTCGGCTTCGGAGCCGAGATCGGCATCAGCACCCAGAAGCTCCACGCGAGGGGACCCATGGGATTAGAGGCGCTCACGACTACGAAGTTTATTATTCTGGGGAACGGACAGATAAGACAGTAAAAAGCCGCTGAAGCGGCAGAATGAGAGGACACATGAAAACAATCCGAGATGGGCTCCGGATGGCCCGGCTGTTTGTGCGGCTTGTGTGGGAGATGTTCCGGAACCGTCCAAAACTAAATGATGACCTGGAGAATAATTTTCTTATTTGCAAAAAAATATGCCAGAAGGTCGTCCGGGCGGCAGGGATCGAGATGAATGTCAGCTACGCCGAGCGCGTGCCGACGGACAAGAAGTTTCTCATGGTATCCAACCACCGGTGCTTTTTTGACGTGGTGTTTCTGCTGGCGTGTTTAGAGGAACCGGTCAGCTTTGTGGCGGCCAAGGAGCTGTGGCACTATCCGCTGCTGCACCGGTATCTGGATTCTATTTTCTGCATCGCCTTAGACCGGAACCCGTCCGGCGTGTCGGACTTGAAGTCTGACATCATGAGCATGAGGGAGGCTCTGATGCAGAGAAACGTCGTGCTGTTCCCGGAGGGGGAGTGCTCGTACTATGAGGAGAAGATGCAGCCGTTCAAAAAAGGGGGATTCCTTGGCATAACCGGCATGGACGTCAACATCATACCGGTCTTTCTCAAAATCCGGGAAATCCACAATATAGGGCGGTGGATGATTCCCAAGGGAGAGGTGGCCGTCTATGTAGGCAGCGCCTTCCAGCCGGAAAAGGTAAAAGAGCGGGGAAACAGGGCCAGCCGGGTGGCGGCCTACGCCCAGCGCCGGGTGGAGCAGCTGCAGCGGGAGGCCTCCGGGGAAGAAGCGTAAAAAGGGGTGCGTAAAAGGCAAAAAAGAAGTGGTTTTTTTTGCGTGGCTGTGATATACTTTTAATAACTATTGGTACAGAAATGAAGGGTCGTGTGAAAAATTACACAGATGTGCTGTTTTTTTACACACAATAAGCCGCTCAGAGATGGAGGAGTGTATGAAAAAGGAAAAGCGAGAGAAAAAGAACACTGCATCCCAGCAGGAGAAAAAGGTGAAAGAACGTACCCCAAAGATTAAGACTAAGGCAAAGAAAGAGAAAAAGGCCAAGGCAGAGGCTAATGCTGAGGCCAGGACAGAGGGAAAGACTAAGACCAAGGCAAAGAAGTCTGCCAGGAAACGCGTCAAAAATGAAGAAAAGGTGAAGTTCTCCATACGCATGGAGATTCTCGCAATCACGATGATTCCCTTAATCGTGCTGACGATGATTCTATCCGCCTTTTGCTATAACGCCATTCAGACCAGCATGGAGAGCGAGGTCCTCACGGGACTGAAGGATCTCTGCTACAGCCTGAGCGCCACCTACAGCACGCTGGACAGCGGGGCGTACGCGCTGGAGGGCGACCAGTTCATGGTCAAGGGCGAGTATCAGATTACAAAGGACCAGACCATGGTGGACAACTTGAAGAAGCAGTCGGATGTGGAGTTCGGCGTGTGCTTCGGCGATACGGTGCGGGCTACGTCCATGAAAAGCCACAAGACAGGAGAGAAGATCACGGGTACCCAGGTGCCCGCCGATGTGGTCGAGAAGGTGCTGAACGAGGGGGAGGAGTACAGCAGCAGCAACGAGGTGATCAACGACCTGGAATATTACGCGTACTACATTCCGCTGACCAATGCGGGCCGGGAGCCGGCCGGTATGATTTTTGCCGGGAAATTGTGCGATGAGATTGATAAAGAGATTCAGGCAAAGACGCTGAAGATTCTTCTGGTGGCCATTATATTTCTTATCGTAGCGGCCATCGTGGTGTTCGCTATCGCCAACCGCCTGGCCAGCGCGGTACGGCGGGCGGAGAAGCTGATTGTGACCATATCGAGGGGCGAGCTGAATGTCTCCATTGACAAGCGGCTTCTGCGCAGGAAGGACGAGCTGGGACTTATGGCCAGATCCATAGGGGGCCTGACCGACAAGCTCCGCGACGTCATGCAGAATATCAAGAGCTCGACCGAAGTGCTCACTGTGGCGGGCGGCGAGCTGAACCAGTTCGCGGAGAGTACCAAGAGCACGTCCGACGAGATCGGACGGGCAGTGGGAGAGATTTCCGCGGGTGCCGTTACCCAGTCCGGCGACATCGACAACGCCATGGGACATGTGGACGACATGGGCGACGTGATCCGGCAGATTGTGAGCAAGGTGGAGACGCTGGCGCGGACTTCGGGCAATATCGAACGCGCCAAGGAGGAGGCGGATGAGATCATCCAGGAGCTGGCGGATACCAGCGAGCGCACCTTCGAGGCGGTCAACCGCATCGCGGACCAGGTAAAGATTACAGACGACGCCGTGTCGCAGATCGGCGCTTCCGTGTCGCTGATTTCCTCCATCGCCGAGGAGACGAACCTCCTCTCGCTGAACGCCTCCATCGAGGCGGCGAGAGCCGGAGAGGCAGGCAAGGGCTTTGCCGTGGTGGCATCCGAGATTCAGAATCTGGCGGACGAGTCCAACCGTTCCGCGGCCAGCATTGCGGATGTCATTGAGACACTGTCCGTGGAGTCCAAAAAGACGGTGGACGCTATGGAGGCAATCCACGGCATACTGAATGAGCAAAAGGGCAAGCTCCTTGAGACGAGAGAGAAGTTCGCCAGCGTCAGCGACGGCATCCAGTCCTCTCTCAGCGAGATTCAGGAGATACGGAGAGAGTCGGAGAACTGCGATAAGGCCAGAGGCAACGTCACCGACGTGATTCGCAACATTGCGTCGACGGCGGAGGAGAACGCGTCTGCCACCGAGGAGACCACCGCGTCCATGGAGGAGCTCAATTCCACCATGGAGATTCTGGCCGGCAAGTCGGATGAGCTCGGAGCGCTCGGCCGGAAGCTGAACGAGAATCTGACGTTCTTTAAATTATAAAAATCATAATGCCAGGGGGAGATTCCTCGCTTACAGGCGAGGAGCGCTCTGTCCCGGCATCGAAATATATTAGGAGGCAACTTTGATGAAGTCATACGGTGTAAACGAACTGCGGAAGATGTTTTTGGAATTTTTCGAGGGAAAAGATCATCTGGCCATGTCCAGTTTTTCCCTGGTGCCGCAGAACGATAAGAGTCTTTTGCTGATCAACGCGGGGATGGCTCCGCTGAAACCCTATTTTACCGGACAGGAGATTCCGCCGAGAAAGCGGGTCACCACCTGTCAGAAGTGCATTCGGACCGGCGATATTGAGAATGTGGGAAAGACGGCCAGGCACGGCACGTTTTTCGAAATGCTCGGAAATTTTTCCTTCGGCGACTATTTTAAGCGCGAGGCGATCGCCTGGTCGTGGGAGTTTCTGACGGAGGTGCTGGAGTTTCCCAAGGACCGCATGTATTTTTCTGTCTATGAGGACGACGACGAGACGATTGAGATCTGGAACAAGGAGATCGGCATAGAGAAAGAGCGCATCTACCGCTTCGGCAAAGAGGACAATTTTTGGGAGCATGGCGCGGGACCCTGCGGCCCCTGCTCGGAGATTTATTACGACCGGGGTGAGAAGTATGGGTGCGGCAAGCCGGACTGCCATGTGGGATGCGACTGCGACCGCTTCATGGAGGTCTGGAACATCGTATTTACCCAGTTTGAGAACGACGGCGAGGGGAATTACGAGGAGCTGGAGAACAAAAACATCGACACCGGCATGGGCTTAGAGCGTCTGGCTACGGTTATGCAGGATGTGGACTCCATTTTTGACGTGGACACGATCAAGGCCATCCGCGACAAGGTCTGCGAGTTCGCTGGAGTGACCTATGGGGACACGCACCGGAACGACGTTTCTATCCGCGTGATTACCGACCACATACGGTCTGTGACATTTATGGTATCCGACGGCATCACCCCGTCCAACGAGGGGCAGGGGTATGTGCTGCGCCGCCTGTTGCGGCGGGCGGCCCGCCACGGAAGGCTTTTGGGAATCCAGGGAGAGTTTCTGGCGAAGCTGAGCCGCACCGTGATCGCGGAATCCCAGTCGGCTTATCCGGAGCTCGCGGACCGCGAGGAGTACATCTTAAAGCTCATCACTGTGGAGGAGCAGAATTTTAATAAGACGATCGATCAGGGTCTCACGATTCTGAATGATATTATGGACGACATGGAGAAAAACCAGAAGAAGGTTCTCTCCGGCGACGACGCGTTCAAATTATACGACACCTATGGCTTTCCGCTGGATCTCACCATTGAGATTCTGGAGGAAAAGGGATTTTCCGTGGATGAGGACGGGTTCCAGAACGCCATGGAAAAGCAGAAGAAGATGGGACGGGAGTCCCGCGAAACGACCAATTACATGGGGGCGGACGTCACGATTTACCAGTCCATCGACGCGGCTGTGGAGAGCCGTTTCGTGGGATATGACAGCCTGACCCATGAATCGGATATCACGGTGCTCACGACCGCGGACGCTCTGGTGCAGGAGCTGCGCGCGGGCGAGGAGGGGACGATTCTCGTGGAGGAGACTCCGATGTACGCCACCATGGGCGGCCAGGTGGCGGATACCGGCGAGATCGTCACGGACAGCGGCAAATTCTCGGTAGAGGACGTCATCAAGCTGCAGGGCACGAAGATCGGCCATGTGGGCC
>CANRJU010000107.1 GCA_947631075.1 uncultured Lachnospiraceae bacterium | reverse complement strand
AGCAGCAGCTCATAGACCGCTACCGTACCCAGATGGCGCTCTATAAGACGGCGCTGGAGCGTATGCTCGACCGGCCGGTGACGCGCTGCGTGCTGTATTCATTTTCGCTGGGACGAGAGGTTGAGTGTCCGGCGAATTAGTGAGAAAAGTCGCTGGAGCGGACCTGTTCGCTCAGAAATGCGGATTAGTGAGAAAAAATAAGTGAGGGGGAATTGTTATGTATGAAAATTTTTCAAATGTGTATGACCATGTGATGGACAATGTGCCATACGACGAGTGGTTCGCCGCCATCCACAAATATCTGACGGACCGGGGCATCACGGGCGGGACGATCTGTGAGCTGGGGTGCGGCACGGGAATTATGACGGAGCGCTTCGCGGCGGCGGGATACCACATGATCGGCGTGGACCAGTCGGCGGATATGCTGGCTCTTGCCGCGGAGAAGAAGGAGTTCAGCGGCGCGGATATCCTCTATGTGCAGCAGAGTATGCAGAAGCTGGAGCTGAGCGGCCCGGTGGACGCCATGGTCAGCGTATGCGATTCCATGAATTATCTCCTGCAGGACGAGGACATGACGGCCACATTTACCCGCGTGAAGAAATATCTGAAACCGGGCGGCTATTTTATCTTTGACCTGAAAACGGCCTACTGCTATCAGAGCATTATGGGTAATCAGACCTGGGTGGAGCAGGACGACGAGGTCAGCTATATTTGGGAGAATTTTTACTATGAGGACCAGCAGATCAACGAGTATCTGATGACGGTATTCCGCAGGCAGGAGGACAGCGACCTGTACGAGAGGTTCGAGGAGTCCCATTACCAGAAGGCGTACGATATAGAGCACCTGAAGAAACTCCTGGAAAAGAGCGGCCTTGAGATGGTCGAGTGCCTGGACGCGTCTATGGACCGGGAGCCCGCGGAGGACAGCGAGCGCGTGTATGTGATCGCCAGGGTACAGGAGGCATAGAAGATACAGAAGACATGGGAGATACAGGAGATACAGGAGGCATGGCATAGGAGATACAGGAGGTTTGAGATGAACAGAAAAGCGACGGCGGCGCTGATTGGCGCGCTGTGCCTGTGTCTGGGGCTGCTTGCGGTTCCGAGGGAGCGATCCCTGGCGGCGGACCAGACCGGTACGGTGGTGGTGGACAGCACGCTCAATGTGCGGGACGGAGCGGGGACCGATCACAACAAGGTGGCCGCGCTGCCCAATGGGACAAAGGTGACGATTCTGGACACGGCCAATGACAAGAATGGAACGAAGTGGTACAAGATTTCCGCCACGGTGGACGGGGAGAAGATCACCGGGTATGTGAGTTCCAGTTACATAGCCATAGAGAAGGACACGTCGGAGGACAGCGCGTCGGATGATACATCCGCGGAACCCACAGCCACGCCGTCCGGCGGTTCTTCTGGCGGCTCCGCGGTGACGTACCGGACGGAGACGGTCTACGAGGATATTTCCGTGCCGGCTAAGACGTCCGACAGCGCCAAGGTGTACAAGGGAGCGGCCAAGAAATACTTGAAGGTCAGCGGCCAGATCGTGGTCCTGCCCTCAAATAAAAAAGTCACGATTATCGGCGAGAAAGCCGTCGGCACGCAGAAGTGGTTCAAGATTTCCTTTAAGTATAAGAAAAAGGCCTACGAGGGATTTCTCATGAATGATTATGTGAAAATGACCCTCTCGAAAAAGGCCTATGCGGCGATCAGCAAGGAAAAGGATTCGGTGAAGGTGCGCGAGAAGGCGGGCAGCGGTTCGGCGGCTGTAAAGTCCGGCGGAAAGACGGTCAAGCTGAAAAAAAAGACCGCCGTGGAGATCGACAAGGAAAAAACGGTGAAGAAGGCCAAGTGGTACCGGATCCGTTTCACCTATAACGACAAGTCCTGCAAGGGATTTATCAACAGCCGGTATGTGAATCTGGCCAAGAAGGCCGTCGTGAAGAAAGTGCCGGTGATTGCCATGTCGGAGGCGGAATTTGAGGAGGAGCTGAAAAAGCAGGGCTTCCCGGATTCTTATAAGCAGAGCCTCCGGGCGCTCCACGACAAATACCCCTACTGGCAGTTCCAGGCGTACAGGCCGGGCGTGGACTGGACGAAGGCGCTGGACGCGGAGTGCAAGCTGGGCGTGAACCTGATTTCCAACTCCAAGTCGAAGGCGTGGAAGTCTTTGGAGGAGGGCGCCTACGACGAGGAGACCGGCAAGTGGACGGTATTTGACGGCAGTACCTGGGTGGCGGCTTCACGGGAGGCCATTGCCTACTACATGGACCCGCGGAATTTCCTCAGCGAGAGGACGGTGTTCCAGTTCGAGCTGTTGGAGTACCAGCCCCAGTACCAGGTGGCTGCCGGGGTGGATCAGATTTTGAACAACACGCCATTTTCCGGAAAATCTTTTTCCTACAAGGATTTAAAGACCGGAGAGGAGAAAACGATTACATATACCAAGGCCTTTCTGGCGGCGGCGGAGGATTCGGGCGTCAGCCCCTATCATCTGGCTTCCCGCGTAAAACAGGAGGTGGTGACCAGCGCCACTACGGCCAGCGACGCCGTGTCCGGCACGAATGAGAAATATCCGGGAATTTATAATTTTTACAATATCGGCGCCACCAGCAGCCAGAATCCGATTCTGAACGGATTGAAGTGGGCCAATTCCGGGAGCACATATCTCAGGCCCTGGACGGATCCCTACCGCTCCATTGTAGGCGGGGGGCAGTACATAGGAACCAGCTATATTAATAAGGGCTATCTCCAGAAGTTCAACCTCACGGAGAACGGCCAGTTCGAGCATCAGTACATGACCAATGTGGAGGCGGCTTACTCGGAGGCGATCAAGACCAAGAACGCCTATGCGGACACGATGGACTCCACGCCTATTGTGTTCTCGATTCCGATTTATGAAAATATGCCGGACGACAAGTGCCCGGCGCCGCAGTAAGGGCAGTTGTTAGAAGGGGGGAAGGACATGAGGGCAGGGAAGAAGGCAATCGCAGCGCTGCTTCTTTTGGCGGCCGTGGTTCTTGGGATGCCGTCACAGAGCAGGGCGGCCAGCGGGGTCATCCAGTTCAGCGCTGAAAATGACCGGATCCAGCGGGGAGACGTCTTTACTGTGATCTGCCAGGTCACCTCGCCGGGGTCTTTTTTGGACACGGAATTTATCGTCAATTTTGACTCGGATAAGCTGCGCTTTATCCGGGGCGGCGGCAAGGTGACGGCTTCCGGGGGTACGCTGCGGTTCACCTCGGTGGGAAATGAGACGCCTACGACGAAAAAGACATTTTCCCTGCAATTTGAGGCGCTGAAAAAGGGACTGGTGTCGTTGGAGGTGGATGGGACGGCCCGGATGACGGACAGCGAGGGCGAACCCCTGTCGGTGTCCAGCAACCGCCTGTTTTTGCGCGTTGTGAAGCGGGGAGAGGCGGATTCATCCTATGGGACTTCGCCTGAACCATCATCCGACTTGTCGTCTGAACCGACACAGGTTCCGGCCGTGACGCCGGCGCCGGCCAAGAGCGGCGAAAACCGGCTGAAAGAGCTGGACGTGGCGGCGCTGGGATTCCATCCCTTCTTTTCCCCCGAACAGACGGAGTACGAGGCCGAGGTGGACTGCCACACGGATACCCTCTATGTGACGTTCCGCGCGGCGGACAGCCATGCGGTGGTGAAACTCTCCGGGAATAAAAATCTAAAAGAGGGCGTCAATCCGGTGCGGGTCGTTGTGACGGCGGAGAACGGCAGCAAGAGGGTGTACCACATCGCAGTCACCAAGGAGTCCGCCAGGGAGACGGCCAAGAGGGAGAAAAAAAGCGGTTCCGGCGGAAAAAATACCGCCTCATCGGGGGATGGAGATTCTCTCTCCGGCGCGTCGAAAAATAGCGGGGACGCGGCATTATCCGATTCATCAGAAAATGACGGGAACGCGTCATGGGGGGACGCCTCGCAAGATAGCGGGATGAGCGGCGCGAACCAGACGCTCGCTTTCGTGATCGCGGGGCTTGTCATGTTAGTCCTGGTCCTGATTTTTGTCATTATTAAGATGTCCATGAAAAAAAAGGCAGCAGAAAATGACAGGGAGTATCTTGATTTTTAGGAGTACATTTGTTACACTTTCCCTAGAACAGTGTACACAAGTTATACGCAGGAGGAGCAAATGTACTTTTCTATTGATTTTAACAGCAGCGAGGCACTGTACCTGCAGCTTCGCAATCAGATCATTCTGGCGATTGTAAAATCCGAATTGCAGGAAGGGGAGTATCTCCCTTCGGTCAGGGAACTGGCAGAGGAAATCGGAATCAATATGCACACGGTCAATAAAGCCTACGCGGTGCTGCGTCAGGAGGGTTATCTGCGCCTGGACCGCAGGAAGGGAGCCGTTGTGGCGGTGGATATGGATCAGGTGAAAGCGGTGATGGAGCTGGCGGACACGCTGGATCTGGTGCTGGCCCAGGCCATCTGTAAAAATGTAGCCAGAGAGGACGTCCATCGCCTGGTGGACCAGATCTATGATGAATACGGCGGGGACCGCCGTCTGTAGAATGACTACACTGGAGGATTTTCATGAAAAGAGATTTTACTGCGGAAGCAGAAAAGGTTTTGACAAAAGCGGGACGATTCGCCCTGAAGATGGGGCAGTCCGTAGTGGGGACGGAGCACCTTCTCTACGGTCTGGCCGCGGGGCCGGGGATGGCTTCCCGGATACTCAGGGAGAACGATCTGGGAAAGGACGTTCTCCTGGAGGCAATCGAGGACTACTGCGGGAAGGGCTCGGATCTCGTGGACAAACCGGAGGGAGACATTTCGCCCAAGCTGCAGGAGCTGATGCTTCGGAGCGATGAGGAGGCCGCCAAGCTCAATTCCGACAAGGTGGCGACGGAGCATTTTCTCATTGCCATTCTCAAGGACACGTCCTATGTGGCCTATAAAATTCTTCTTCAGGCGGGGGCCAACATCCAGAAGCTTTTTATGGATGTGATGATCACGCTGGGAGCCGACTGGGGGGAGGCCCGGAGCGAGCTGATTTCCAGCCGGAGCAAGAGCCGGAAAAGCAGTACGGCGGTTCTGGACCAGTACGCCAGGGATCTGAACCAGAGCGCCAGGGAGGGGAGAATCGACCCGGTGGTGAACCGGGAGGACGAGATTAACAGCGTCATCGAGATTCTCAGCCGGCGCACTAAGAACAACCCGTGTCTCATCGGCGAGCCGGGCGTGGGAAAGACGGCCATCGCGGAGGGGCTGGCGGCCCGGATTGAGGCGGGCAGCGTGCCGGATTCCGTGGCCGGAAAGAGAGTGCTGACCCTGGATCTGTCCGGCATGGTGGCGGGATCCAAGTACCGCGGTGAGTTTGAGGAGCGCATAAAGAGGGCCATCCGGGAGACGAAAAATGCCGGAAACATCCTTTTATTTATCGACGAACTGCACACGGTGATCGGCGCGGGGGGCGCAGAGGGGGCGATTGACGCCGCCAATATTTTAAAGCCCGCGCTGGCTCGTGGCGAGATTCAGGTGATCGGCGCCACTACCAGGGAGGAGTACCGTCGGTATGTGGAAAAAGACGCGGCGCTGGAGCGGCGTTTTCAGCCGGTGACGATCGAGGAGCCCACGGAGGCCCAGACGGTGGGGATGCTGCGGGAGCTGCGGGGGCGCTACGAGGAATATCATCAGGTGATTATCAGCGACGAGGCGGTGGACGCGGCCGTGCGCCTGTCGGCCCGCTATGTGAACGACCGTTTTCTGCCGGATAAGGCCATTGATCTGATGGACGAGGCTGCCGCCCGGTTCCGCCTTCAGATGGTCACGGGAAAGAGCAATAAATGCCGCGAGTACGAGAAGCGCGCCGCGGAGCTCTATGACGCCCGTGAAAAGGCCATTATCGCGGGAGATATGGAGCTTGCGTCCCGCATTCACGAGGATGAGCTGGAAAATGAGGAAAAGCTCGCCAAAGAGCGGAAAAAGGCGGAAAAGAAAGGGAAAAAGGCCGGGCGCACGGTGCGGGAGGAGCACATTGCCGAAATCGTGTCCCGGTGGACCCATATCCCGGTGCAGAAGCTGACAGAGACGGAGACGGAGCGGCTGCGGCGGCTGGAGGATATTCTCCACGAGCGCGTGGTGGGCCAGAATGAGGCCGTGGAGGCTGTTGCCAGGGCCATCCGCCGGGGACGAGTGGGTCTGAAGGATCCCAGACGCCCCATCGGCTCATTTCTGTTTCTCGGCCCCACCGGCGTGGGAAAGACGGAGCTGAGCAAGGCGTTAGCCGAGGCGGTTTTCGGCTCGGAAAAGGACATGATCCGCGTGGATATGTCGGAGTATATGGAGATGCAGAGCGTATCCAAGATGATCGGCTCCCCGCCGGGCTATGTGGGCTACGAGGAGGGGGGACAGCTCAGCGAGAGAGTGCGCCAGAAACCCTATTCGGTCGTCCTTTTTGACGAGGTGGAAAAAGCCCATCCCGATGTGTTCAACATGCTTCTGCAGGTGTTGGAGGACGGCCATATCACGGACGCCAAGGGACGCCGGGTGGATTTTAAAAATACGATTATCATCATGACGTCCAACGCGGGGGCCAGCCGGATTATTTCTCCCAAGACACTGGGATTCGGGCAGGTCGTCAGCGAGGAGGAAAATCACAAGAAGATGAAGGAGGGCGTGATGGAGGAGGTCCGGCGCATTTTCAAGCCGGAATTTATCAACCGCCTGGATGAGATGATTGTGTTCCACGTCCTGAATAAAGAAAATATCCACGAGATCACCCGCATACTGATCCGCAATTTTGTGAAGCGGGTCAAGGAACAGATGAATATGGAGCTGGAGGTGGCGGACGCCGTGGTGGATTTTGTGGCGGAAAAAGGCTTCGACAAGGATTATGGGGCCAGGCCGATCCGGCGCGCGCTCCAGAGCCAGTTAGAGGATCTGCTGGCCGAATCCGTGCTGAAAGGTGAAATCCACATGGGAGACCAGGTGAGGGCGGACGTACGGGACAAAAAAATCGTCATAGAAAAAATTTTACAAAATTCATAAAAAAACATAGAAAAACGAACCGTTGTATTGTATACTGATAGTAGCAGTTAACCGTGACAAAACGAAGGAGGATACATCATGAGCGTTGTGGAAGAACTGATTCGCGAGGAAGATAACGGGACATTGAGCTTTGGCAACTATCTTCTGGACACCAAGACGAAGAAGGCGGATTTCCCCTTTCAGGGAGCGACCTACAAGATCAAGACATTTCAGGAGATTACCCGTCTGGAGAAAAATGGTACTCTGGTCTACGAATCGGTGCCGGGTTCTGCCGTGACCAATTACAAAGGGGATCTGGACGGCGCCGAGTTTACGGTGGAGGCAGCAGGAGATATCAGCTTTACCCTGGAGATGGAGCCGTCTGCGGAGTACAAGCTGGAGGTGAACGGCGTGTCGGCGGGGAGCATCCCCACCAACATGGGCGGAAAGCTGAACGCCAGTCTGGAACTCAATGAGGGTGAGAGCGCGGACATCAGGATTGTCAAGTGCTGAGAGAACGAGAACAGAAGTGGGACACCGGCGCGCGCCTGTCAGGGCGCGCCGGTGCTTTTGCTGATTTATTTGTGATTATTTTTTGTTTGCGCAATTATTTTTGATTATGTAATTATTTTTTGTTTACGCGATTATTTTTTGATTATTTTTGAGCGATAGAAAGTGACGGTATATGGCCAAGGGAAAGACAGTTTTTTTCTGCAGGGAATGCGGATATGAGATATCCAAGTGGCAGGGACAGTGTCCCGGATGCCGGGCCTGGAACACCCTTGTGGAAGCGCCGTCGGCGAAGGCGGGGCCAGGCGGCTCATCGGGCAGGTACGGCGGCATTTCGTCCGGCGCGGGCAGAACGGCGCCCCAGCGGATCAGCGAAGTCCGCACGCAGCAGGAGAGCCGGCGGGAGACGGGGATGAAGGAGCTCGACCGGGTGCTGGGAGGCGGTATCGTTCCCGGCTCGCTGATTTTAGTGGGCGGGGATCCGGGAATCGGAAAGTCCACGCTGCTGTTGCAGATGTGCCGCCTGCTGGCGGAGAAGAAAAATCGAGTGCTGTATGTTTCCGGGGAAGAATCGGTCAGCCAGATCAAGATGAGGGCGGAGCGGATCGGAGATTTTTCCGACGATCTCTATTTGTTTGCCGAGACCTGCATGGGGACTGTTTTGCAGGCGGTAGAGCAGGTTCAG
>CANRJU010000106.1 GCA_947631075.1 uncultured Lachnospiraceae bacterium | reverse complement strand
CCCCGAAATTCTTTTACCAGGTAGGGCTTGATAATCAGCCCTTTTTCCAGGGCGATACGAATCTGCTCCAACTGTTCCGCGTCGTACCGCTCCTTGACGTATTCATTGATATTGACTTTTGAAATAAATGCTTTGCGCAGCTGGCGCAGCACCTTCGCGTCCAGCTTCACGAACCGGCTCAGGTCAAGTCCGGCCTTCAATCCCTTGCGGATCTGCCTCATGCGGTCGTAGGTGATCTCCGGCGAGGCGTACTTGTCCACCGCCACTCCCTGCTTCAGACCCTCCCGGATCTCCTCCATCTGAAACCAGTCGTACTCCGGTCTGGCGTAGACCGAGACGTCCAGCCCCTCGGCCAGACCCAGCCGGATCTGCCTCATCTGGATCGCGAGAAATTCTTTCCGGTCGTACAGGGAGGTATCCAGTCCGGCTTTCCGTCCCTCATCGATCTCCCGGAGCTGGTCCGCTCCTCTCCAATCGTCGGCAGCTGCGCTGATAGGTACCTTTGTGGTCATCGCATCTCCTCTATTCTTCTATTTCTACTCTTATTTCTGCTATTTTGCTATATCTACTATTATATCTTCTAAACTATTCCAATGTGCCCAACACTTTCATGGTCAATTCATAATCCTCCCGGACTTTGTTGAGCAGAGGCGTCACATCCTCTTTCGGCTCCCCGTCCCGGAGAGCTTCGGTCAGATCACCGCTGGAATTTTCCAGGCGGGAAATGCCCAGATTGGCGCACACTCCCTTTATGCTGTGGGCGGCGCGGAACGCCTCCCCCCACTGCTTGTCACGCATCGATTCCTCCAGTAAAGGCATCATGTTGTCATTCCGGAACTTGATCAAAAAACGGATAATCCGCTCCTCTTTCATGAGACGGCCCAGCACTCCCTTGTAGTCGCCGCCCATCTCCTCGTAACATTTTTCTAATTCATTCATTTGCTTCTCCCCCTTTCAGCTTATAGACCCCAACATCCCAGTTACTATAATAGCAGAAAATTCTCCATTGGTAAATTATTTTTTTGCTCTGCCGTACAATTTTGTCATCTGGCGGATTTTTTCGCACAACGAATCCGTCAGCGCCCCCCGCTTCACGCGCCATTGCCAGTTGCCGCCCAGGGTGGACGGAGTATTGATCCGGGCCTCGTTGGACAGGCACAGATAATCCTGCAGGGGAATCACGCACAGATCGGACACGCTGGACATGGCCAGACAGATCAGATCCCAGGTCAGCTTTTTTCTGGATGTAAAAGAACTCCGGTTCAGATAGCGCAGGGCCACCGCCTTATCTTCTTTATGCAGCTCTCCCCACCAGGAATAGGTGGTTGAGTTGTCGTGAGTGCCGGTGTAGGCCACGGAATTTCTCTCGTAGCGGTAGGGCAGGTAATCGCTGTCCTCGCGGGAGTCAAAGGCAAACTGCATGATCTTCATGCCCGGATAGCCCGTATCCTCCAGCAGTTCCCGCACGCTGTCGGTGAGAAAGCCCAGATCCTCCGCGATAATCGGCATATCTCCCAGCTCTTTTTTCAAGGCCGTAAACAGCTCCATGCCGGGCCCCGGCATCCACTTGCCCTTCTCCGCCGTCTTGTCGCCGTAGGGGATGGCGTAGTATTCATCGAAGCCCCGGAAATGGTCGATCCGCACCACGTCATACCACTGAAAGCACTTCCGGATCCGCTCCACCCACCAGGCATATTTCTGCTTTTTGTGCTGCTCCCAGTCGTAGAGGGGATTGCCCCAGAGCTGTCCCGTCTTGGAAAAAGCGTCCGGCGGGCACCCGGCCACCCGGACGGGATTTCCTTTTTTGTCTAACTGAAACAGGGACGGCTCCGACCAGGCGTCCGCGCTGTCCATAGCCACATAGATGGGAATATCGCCGATAATGCGGATTCCTTTTTCATTGGCGTACGTCTTCAATTTGTCCCACTGACAGGCAAATTCGTACTGTAAGAATTGATAGAAGTTCACGTCGTCCATCAGGCGGTTCCGGCAGGACATCATCGCCTCCGGCCTGCGCATCCGGATGTCCGCCTCCCACTGAGACCAGCTCTGGCCGCCCTTGCTGTCCTTGATGGCCATAAAAAGCGCGTAGTCCGGCAGCCAATGACTGTTGTCTTTCACAAAGGCGTTGAATCCCGGATCCGTCTCGATCCCGCTGGCCGCGAAGGCCTTTCTGAGCAGGGCAAAGCGCCTCTGGTACAAAAGGTCGTACCGGATGCAGCCGTCCGTCATCCCCTCCGTGGATTTCTCACACTCCTCCCTGGTGAGATATCCCCGGCGAATCAGTTCCTTCAGGGAAATAAAATAGGGATTTCCGGCAAAGGTGGAAAAGGACTGGTAGGGAGAGTCCCCGTATCCGGTGGGTCCCATGGGAAGAATCTGCCAGTACGTCTGCCCCGCCTTCTCCAACTGATCCACAAACCGATACGCCGCGTCGTCCAGGCATCCGATCCCGTAATCGGAATCCAGGCTGGCCACCGGCATCAATATTCCGCTGCTTCTTTTCATCTTCACCCTCAATCCTCTCCTTCATCCAATAGTGATTTGCTTACCTTCACGCCATATTTTCCAGACCACTCCTTATACGCGTTCTGGAACGCCTCGGTCTGTCTTTTCTGTATCATCTGATTTTTATATTCTTTGTTCAGCGCCTTTCCCGGAACCTGTGTCACATAGGCGATGTAAAATCCGTCGCTCTCCTCGACCACCGGAGACATCTCGTAGCGCTTCAGCCCCAGCACGGCGTCCGCCAGGGACTTCCTCTCATCCAGCCGTCCAATCAGGCACTCAATCTCGCCGCCCTGGTCGTTGGCCTTCGCGAAGGTGTAAAAGCTCTCGTCGGCGTCCGCGATCTGCTGCCTGAGCTGCTGCGCCTTCTCTCTGACCGCTTCCCGGTCCTCCTCCGACGCCTTCAGGCAGATGAGCTGCACCTTGGCCGCCCGGCAGTCCTCCGCCGGAATCTGGATGTCCGCCTGTCCGGTCACGACGTTGTACATCTTCTCCGCCAGCCTGTTTTCCTCAAAAATCTGGGTGAGCAGGGGGATGCTGAGGCCGTTTTCCTGCTGGACCTCGTCGGGAATCTCCGCGCAGCAGTTCCGGGCGTTGTGGTCCGCTTCTTCCTTTTCGTCCGCCGCCAGCGTCACTTCCTGAACGGCTGCCGCCTTGCAGATCACCTTCACCTGAATGATCAGCCGCACCACGTCCTCCATGGCCTCCTGGCCGATGGTCTTGCCCTCTCCCTCTCCGGAATAATCCCACACGCCCTCGCCCATCACGTCCTCATACCGGTTTTTCATAAAATAATAGTACGCCTTAAATTCCCGGTACGGCACGGTGGTCTTTCCCACGGCGATCACCGCGGAATCCTCCGACAGATTGCCGTTGTCCACCAAAGAGGCAATCTCGGAACTGGAGGTCGTGTCCTCCACCGTCTCCCCCCCGCAGCCCGTGAGCCCCATAGCGAGACACGCGCACAGGCACAGCGCGATCAGCTTATTTTTCAAGGTAACCCTCCTATTCTTCTAACAGACATATCTTCTGAATCTCATCTACCATAAATTCCGCCTCCGCCAGCAGATCCCCCTGAGGGCGGTACTCGAAATACGGCTCCTTCCCCGGCACGAAGCGGAGCCTTCCCCCCATCCCGGCCACCATCTCCGGAATCCGGGACGGATCGATCTTCGCCAGGGGGTACATTCCCAGCCTGAGAAGCCCGTTCTTATCCGCGATCTCGGTGATATAGCACTGATGGGCCCTGGCTTTCATCAAGGCAATCGCCAACAGGTTCATGACGCTCGCGGGCGGCTCCCCGAACCGGTCGATGAGCTCGTCGACCATGTCCTGTCTCTCCTCCTCTGTCTCCAATTCGGCAATCCGCTTATAAATATCCAGCTTCTGCAGCTCATTACTAATATAACTGACTGGGATAAATGCGTCAACCTTTATGTCTATGCCCGTCTCAAAATCCTCCTCGCGGAATGTCTCCCCCTTCAGCCGCTTCACCGCCTCGGAAAGCATTTTGCAGTACATGTCGTACCCCACGGCCTCCATGTGGCCGTGCTGGCTGGCTCCCAGCACGTTCCCGGCGCCCCGGATCTCCAGATCCCGCATGGAAATCCGGAAACCGGACCCCAACTCCGTAAATTCCTTGATGGCGGCGAGCCTTTTTTCCGCTACTTCCTGTAACATCTTATCCCTCTTATACATGAGGAAGGCGTAGGCGGTGCGGTTGCTGCGCCCCACCCGGCCCCGGAGCTGGTAGAGCTGGGAGAGCCCCAGCCGGTCGGCGTCCTCGATCATAATCGTGTTGACGTTGGGGATGTCCAGGCCGGTCTCCACAATGGTGGTGGCCACCAGCACGTCGATCTCGCCCTCCACGAACCGGAACATGGTCTTTTCCAGCTCGCGCTCGTTCATCTGCCCGTGCGCGCAGGCTACCACCGCCTCCGGCACCAGCTTCGCGATTTCATTCGCCACGATATCCATATTGCCCACCCGGTTGTAGACGTAGTACACCTGGCCGCCCCGGCCGATCTCGCGGAGAATGGCCTCCCGCACGATCTCCTCATTTTTCTCCATAACAAAGGTCTGAATCGGCATCCGGTCCATCGGGGGCTCCTCCAGCACGCTCATGTCGCGGATTCCCACTAAACTCATGTGAAGGGTCCGGGGAATCGGCGTGGCGGTCAGCGTCAGCACGTCGATGTCGTTTTTCATCTGCTTGAGCTTCTCCTTGTGAGTGACGCCGAAGCGCTGCTCCTCGTCCACGATCAAGAGCCCCAGGTTCTTGTAGGCGACGTCCTTTCCCAGCAGCCGGTGTGTGCCGATGACAACGTCCACGCTGCCCTTTTTAATCCCCTGAATTGTCTTTTTCTGCTCGGCGGGCGTGCGCAGGCGGCACAGAAGCTCCACGTTGATTCCGTAATCCCTCATGCGCTGGGCAAATGTATTGTAGTGCTGCCCCGCCAGAATCGTGGTGGGCACCAGAAAAGCTACCTGCCTGCCGTCCATCACCGCCTTAAAGGCCGCGCGGATGGCGATCTCGGTCTTGCCGTATCCCACGTCCCCGCAGATCAGCCGATCCATGATCTTCGTGCTCTCCATGTCCCGCTTGGTGTCCTCAATGGCCTTTAACTGGTCCTCCGTCTCCTCATAGGGGAACAGCTCCTCAAATTCCTTCTGCCAGACCGTGTCTTTCTCGAAGGCGTGGCCCTGCCGGGTCTGCCTGGCGGCGTAGAGCTCCACCAGTTCCTGAGCGATTTCCTGCACCGCCCCCCGCACCCGTGATTTGGTCTTTTTCCACTCCGGCGAGTTCAGCTTGTTCAGCCTGGGGGCCTTCGCCTCGCTCCCGGCGTATTTCTGCAGCACCTCCAGGGATGTGGCCGGCACATACAGGTTGCTCCCCCCGGCGTAGGCCACCTTCAGGTAATCTCTCGTGACCTGATCTACCTCGATTTTCTCGATTCCCTGATAAATGCCCAGCCCGTGGTTCTCATGCACCACATAGTCCCCGATTTTCAAGTCCTGGAAGCTCCGGATGGCCGCCCCCTCGTGCCGCTTGGGCCTTGCTTTTTTCTTCTTTGTCCGCCCGCCAAAAATGTCGCTCTCCGTCACCACCACGAACCGGAGATCGGCGTACTCGAACCCGCGGCGCACATTCCCTCTCGTGACCAGAACCTCGCCGGGCTTTAGCTCCCGCTGCAGGCTCCCATCGTACACGGCTCCTATGTCAAAATCCATCAAGTCCTGGCAGAGCCGCCGCCCTCTGGTCTCCGAGGCGGATATGATCAGCACCCGGTATTTCTGCTTTTTAAATTTCTTTATGTCCTTCACGAGAAGGGAAAAATTGTTATTATAGGAAGGCGCGGACTGCACCTGAAAATAAAATCTTCTCTTTATGGCAAATTCCCGGACAAAGCCCTCCAGCGCGGTAAAGAGAATCAGCGGATACTTCTGGAGCTTCGCCAATATCTGGGATACCGGGTAGAGCACGTCCATCTGTCCCGGAAGGATATAGCCTTTCTCCAGGCGACTTCCCATGCTCTCGCGGAACTCGTACTCCACGGCCTCGGCCTTCTCCACGCAACGGCCCGGCTCGTCCATGAACACGCAGACCTTTCTCCCCTCAAAGTAGTCAAAGAAAGAACAGGTCTCCTCCTTGTCCGCAAAATAGCGGATATAGCTCTCCAGGTTGACGAGGGCGGGGCTGATCCGGCACGTCTCGCAGAAATTTTCCACGTTCTGCCTGAGCCTGGCGGCCTCCTCGCGTTTTTCGCCGTCCATGAATTTCTGGCAGCACCGCTCCATCTCCAGGCTGATCTGATGCAGGCCGCGGGCCGTCTGGTCGGCGTCCATGAACACCTCCGCCGCCGGGAGTATGTCCACCGTCTCCAGCTCCTCCACGGACCGCTGGCTCTCCACCTCGATACTGCGGATGCTGTCCACCTCGTCCCCCCAGAAGTCCACCCGCACCGGGGCCTCCTCCGTCAAGGGGAAAACGTCCAGAATGCCGCCCCGGACGGAAAATTCTCCCTCGCGCTCCACCTGGGACACGTTCTCGTAGCCCATGGCCGCCAGCTTTTTCTCCGTCTCCGGCAGATCCAGCTCGTCTCCCGCGGCTATGGATATTTTGTTTTCGATATATTTTCCAAAAGGAATACAGGCGTCCATGCCGGCGTCTACGGTGGTCACGATGGTCAGCGGACCCCCTTCCGCAATGGCTTTCACCGCCTTTAAGCGCTCCTTGACGATGGCCCTTCCGTGCACGTCGGCGCTGTAAAAAATCAGATCCTTGGCCGGATAGTACATGACGTTCCGGTCGTACATCCGGCAATCCTCCACGATTTCCCGCGCGCGGATCTCGTTGTGCGTGACGATCAGCCGAATCTCGCAGGCGTCTTGCAGTCCAAAAATCAGATGGGCCTTCTGCGTATCGACGCCGCCGGTCACGCTGGCCGGGGTGTCCTTTTTCTCCACGGCGAGCTTTAGCTGCGTATATTCTTCTAATTCCCTGAGCGGGGCCAGTAATGTCTCCACGTCTACCTCTCTATTTTTACTCCGTTTACCTGATTCATTGCCTCACTGACGCTCTCGGTCATGATGGCCAAAAGCGCTTTTTCCGCCAGGGCGAACACGTCCCGAACCATGCCGTCCTCCTCCCTGGAGAAACGCCCCAGCACATGCTTTATGAGGTCGCCCCCGTCGGGCTTCGCCCCCACGCCGATCCGGACGCGGGTAAATTCCTCTGTGCCCAGGTGCTGGATGATGTTCTTGAGGCCGTTGTGCCCGCCGGCGCTCCCCTTCGGGCGCACCCGGATCTGTCCCACCGGCAGATTGATATCGTCGCAGATGATAATCAGCTCATCCAGGTCCAGCTTGTAGTAATCCATCAGGGCGCGGATGCTCTCGCCGCTCAGGTTCATGTATGTCTGGGGCTGCGCCAGAAGGACCTGCTCCCCGGCAATCACGCCCTTTCCCACAAGGGCCTTTCCCTTTCTCCCCCGCAGGGATATATTGTACTCATCACAGAGATATGTAATCATGTCAAAACCGATATTGTGCCTTGTGGCGGCGTATTCTGTGCCCGGATTTCCCAAGCCCGCGATCAGATACATAAAATCCTCCATTCTTCTCTCATACGACAGATATTGCCCGACGGCCTCTTTTTGGCCCCCGGGTCATTTTCTATCTTAGCACATTTTCCTGCTTTTTTACAATATTTTATTTTTTAATACGTTGGGAGCGTTGTTTCTTATTCGAAACGACATTTTGTGGAAACTATGTTTCTTCGAAACGACGTTTTTTATAAACGTTGTTGCGCATTTATTTGTTTCCTGTTATGATAAGGTATCAGAACGAAAAGGCATTTTTCAACCGATAGAAAGAAAAACCAACATATATTTTTTCCAGAAAAGAGGTCTGTCATGAATTTAAACAAAGAAAACCGGCGGCACATACGCAACCTGATGCTTTTTGCCGCCCTGCTAGTGCTGGCGCTGATGTACAGCGGCGTCGTCTTCGGGGGCGTGGGGCTCGTCCTCTCCATCGTGAAGCCCTTTATTTACGGGGGCGCCACCGCCTTTGTGCTGAACCTCCCCATGAGCTTCATTGAAAATAAGATTTTAAAAAAATGGAACGGCAGGACGGCGGACCTGTTCAAGCGCCCGCTCTCCATCGTCCTGTCCCTGCTGTTTCTGCTGGCCATCATCGTACTGG